>DMQT01000251.1:2014-3643 GCA_003455595.1 Betaproteobacteria bacterium | reverse complement strand
GACTGGTGGCGCGTTACAGTCAGCTGCATTACCGTGGCTTTGACGCGTATGGCCAGGTCATCGACCGCACGGTCAGTGGCTTTCATGCGCGCGTGGTGCAGCACGAGGTCGATCACCTGCTGGGCATACTCTATCCCATGCGTATCGCAGATTTAAGCTACTTTGGTTTTACCGACGTGTTGTTTCCGGGGCAACGACCCGCCGGGGAATAGGCCGAATCGCCTAGATTTTCAGCACCTGCAACAAATCACTTTCCATCTGCAACAACGCTTTCTGTTTACTCAACGCCTCACCCTGAATCATGAACGTGTCTTCCGCGCGCTCACCCAGCGTGGTGATTTTGGCAGCATTGATACGCACACCATGCTGGTGCAGCACTTTGGATATCGCTGACAGCAGCCCAGGCCGATCACCGACAACGATACTCAGTGCGTAGAATGCGCCTTTTTCGTCCGGGCGCAGGCTGACTTCGGGTGCGAGCGGGAAGTGTTTGAGGTGGCGGCTGATGCGACCCTGCGTCACAGCCGGCATGGGCGCGCCATCGGCCAGCACGGCACCGAGCTCATGCTCGATATAGCTCAGAAAATCACGGTATGGCACATTGCGTTGCGCTGGATCCATCACCAGAAAGCTGTCCAGCGCATAGCCGTTGCGCGTGGTGTGGATTTTTGCATCCAGTATGGTATAGCTGAGTCGCTCAAAAAACCCGCAGATGCGCACGAACAGCTCCGGCTGGTCTGACGTATAAATCATCACCTGCACGCCCTCGCCGATCGGGCTTAAGCGCGCACGCACAACCGGCTTTGGGGTCATGATGCGATGCCACAAGTGGCGCGTGTGCCAGGCAATCTCCTGCGCTTCATGGCGTAAAAAATAAGCATCATCGAGACTGCTCCACAGCGCCGCTTCGGCTTGATCTTCGAGGCCGTACAAACGCAGTATGCGGCGCGCCTCGGCCTGCACCGCAGCGATGCCGCTGACCGGCTGACTGCCGCCACCAAGCCTGCGACGCGCGGCGTAAAACAGATCTTCCAGCAGCTTGCCTTTCCAGGCGTTCCATACTTTTGGACTGGTGCCGCGGATGTCGCATACCGTGAGCAGATACAGGGCAATCAGATGGCGCTCGTCCGGCACCTGTGAGCAAAAACGGGCAATCACATCCGGATCCGACAAATCCTGCTTTTGCGCCGTCGCCGACATGCTCAGATGCTGGGCTACCAGCCAGCCGACCAGCGCTATGTCCGCTTCCGGCAAGCCATGCTGGCGGCAAAAGCGCAGCGCATCAACTTTGCCCAGGCTGGAATGATCACCGCCGCGCCCTTTGGCAATGTCATGGAACAACGCCGCCAGATACAGTACTTCCGGGCGCTCGAAACCGCTGATCAAGCGGCTCGCCAAGGGATATTCATGTGCCAGCTCGGGCACGTTCAGGCGGCGCATGTTACGCAATACGGTAAGGATATGCTCGTCTACCGTATAGATATGGAACAGGTCATGCTGCATCTGCCCGACAATGCGCCCAAACGCCGGAATGTAGCGTCCCAATACGCCGTAGCGGTTCATGCTGCGCAATGTCCAGGTCAGGCCGCGCGGTTCGCGCAGGATAGCCATGAAACGCGCGCGGTTGAT
>DMQT01000251.1:0-1939 GCA_003455595.1 Betaproteobacteria bacterium | reverse complement strand
GGCTGTTGTTGTAAGAGATGGAAGCATTCCAGTATGGCGCTGGGGGTATGCTCGAACAGCGTGTCGTCAATTGCTTCCAGCAGATTGGCGCGTACCTGAAAGCGTGCATTGAGCAGTTGCGGCAGCTGCACCCCAGGGATGGCAAAGACCCGCGCGCGCAGGCTCGGAATCAGGATATCGCGCATTTGTGCAACGGTCTTGACGCTGCGGTAATAGTGCTGCATGAGCATTTCGCTGGGGCGGCGGCTGGCGCTGCTCTCCAGCCCATATTGTGCAGCCAGGGCATTCTGGAAATCGAACAGCAGACGGTCTTCACGCCGACCAGCGAGATAATGCAGGCGACAGCGCAACTCAAACAGAAAATATTCCAGCGCCTGAATTGCGCGCATCTCGGCGTCGCTGAGCAAGCCGGCTCGCACCAGGTCGCGCCAGCGTCGGCCAATGCCGGCGGCCTGCGCCAGCCACAGCAGATTGTGCAGGTCGCGCAGCCCACCCGGGCTTTCCTTGAGGTTGGGCTCCAGACTGTAAGCGCTGTCGTTGTAACGTGCGTGGCGCTGATCCTGCTCCAGCAACTTGGCTTCAAAAAACGCCTCGCTATCCAGTGCGGCCTGGAAAGCCTGTTCAAAATCCTGGTACAACTCACGAGCGCCGCACAGATAACGGGCTTCCAGCAGATTGGTTTGTGTCGTCACATCATCCTGCGCCGCCTCCAGGCATTGCGCCACGGTACGTACACTATGGCCGACTTCCAGACCGATATCCCATAACACGCCCACCAGACATTCGATCGAGGCCTGTGTGGCCGCATTCGGCACCTCCTGCAACAGGATCAGCACATCGACGTCAGAATAAGGGAACAACTCGCCACGCCCATATCCTCCCACCGCAACCAACGACCCGTGCGCGGGCAATTGCAGGGCATGCCAGATGGATTGCAGCAAGCCGTCAACCAGGCTGCAGTAACGCTTTAACAAGGGACGCGCGCTGGCCTGTTGCTCAAACGCCTGCTTGAGCGCGCTACGCCCGACACGCAACGTGTCGCGCCAGGGGCGTGGATCAAGACTGACCGTACAGGCCTGCGCCGACAGGGTCATACAGGGATAAATCAGGCAGCTTGCGCGAGAAAGGCCGGAACCGGCGGCGTGCCCGCCGAAACCGTCAACACCTCATAGCCAGTGGCGGTCACCAGCACGGTGTGCTCCCACTGCGCCGACAGGCTGCGGTCTTTGGTGACAATAGTCCAGCCATCATTCATCTGGCGGATGTCGCGTCGACCGGCATTAATCATTGGTTCGATGGTAAAGGTCATGCCCTCCACCAGCTTGATGCCGGTGCCAGGGCGGCCGTAATGCAGTACCTGCGGCTCCTCATGAAAGCCGCGCCCGATACCGTGGCCGCAGAATTCCCGCACGATACTGCAGCCCTGCGCTTCGGCAAACTTCTGGATAGCATTTCCAATATCACCCAGAAATATGCCGGGACGCACCATCGCAATGCCATGCCACATCGCCTGATAGGTGATTTCGCATAACCGCTTGGCTTGAATCGACGGCTCGCCAACATAAAACATGCGGCTGGTGTCGCCGTGCCAGCCATCCTTGATAACGGTGACATCAATATTCACAATATCGCCCGTCTTCAACTGCTTGTCGCCCGGCACACCGTGACACACTTGATGGTTGACCGAGGTGCAAATCGAACGCGGGTAAGGCTCATGGCCAGGTGGCGCATAATTCAACGGTGCCGGAATGGTGCCCTGCTCGTTCACCATGTAGTCATGGCACAAACGATCCAGCTCACCCGTAGTGACACCTGGCTTAACAAAGGGCGTGATGTAATCCAGCACTTCAGACGCCAGACGACCGGCAATCTGCATTTTTTTTACATCTTCGGGAGACTTGATACTGACGGACATATGCGCTTGAAAGAAAGACAAAAA
>DMQT01000142.1 GCA_003455595.1 Betaproteobacteria bacterium | reverse complement strand
ATATTCGTCGAAGGTCTGTTCAGTGGCCGACTACAGCCATCTGCAAATGGATGCCATCTGGTTTTAATCGTTAAACACTTCAAGTTGCCGTACATTTAAAGAGTAGGCCGCTTTGATTCTAGCTCCCACTACATTGCAGAATACACTGGCCCGCTGCCACCTTCCGGTGGTTTCCACACAATGTTCTGCAGTGCATCCTTGATATCACAGGTTTTGCAGTGAATGCAGTTTTGTGCATTGATTTGCAGATGGCGTTTTTCATCAGTGACGACTATTTCGTAAACCCCAGCAGGACAGTAACGTTGTTCCGGCGCGTTGAATTTTTCTATGCTGATGGAAACGGCTTCTGTTCTATCGAGCAGGTGCAAGTGGCAGGGCTGATCGCGATCATGTGTGATATTGCTGAGCGCGACGGAGCTAAGCTTGTCGAAGCTGATTTTCCCATCCGGATTGGGGTAGTCGATTGTCGGCATTTCCGATGCAGGACGGGTGCATTCGTGATCGGCATGCTGATGACGCAATGTCCAGGGCAATCGAACCCCGGCAGCGGCCAGCCACATTTCAACACCGCCAAACAGCGTGCCGAGGGTAGTACCGAAACGGGATAGCATCGGCTTGACGTTGCGCACGGTATGCAAGTCACGCCAGACCCTTGAGTTGCGCAGTGCAGTCGGGTATTCACCGAGACAGTCATGGCTGCGATTCGCTGCCATGGCGAACATCACGGCTTCGGCTGCCAGCATCCCTGATTTCATCGCATTATGAATGCCCTTGATGCGCGGCACATTGACCATCCCGGCACTACATCCGATCAGTGCACCGCCGGGAAACACCAGTTCAGGCCAAGATTGCAAACCGCCTTCGGTGATGGCGCGCGCGCCGTACGACAAACGCTTGCCACCTTCAAGCAGCGGACGAATGGCCGGATGTGTTTTGAATCGCTGAAACTCGTCGAAGGGTGACAGGTGTGGGTTGGCGTAATCAAGGTGAACCACAAAGCCTATCGAGACCAGGCCATCACCATAATGGTATATAAACGAGCCGCCTCCCGTATCCGAGGCAAGCGGCCAACCAAAACTATGTTGCACCAGTCCGGGGTGATGCTTCTCTGCAGCAACCCGCCAGACCTCCTTGATTCCGAGGCCGTACTTTTGTGGCGACGAGTTTTTGCGAAGTTGAAACCGCTGCTCCAGGTCGCGGGTGAGCGAGCCGCGTACACCTTCGGCGATGAGCGTATAACGGGCATGAATTTCAATGCCCGGCGCAAATTGCGGGCCTTCCTCGCCGTTTGCGGTACGCCCCATGTCGCCGGTTATGATTCCCGCAACTTCGCCCTGCTCGCCATACAGGATTTCCTGCGCGGCGTACCCCGCATAAATTTCCACTCCGGCTGCTTCTGCCTGGCTCCCCAGCCATTGGCAAAACTCGCCCAGGCTGATGATGTAAGACCCATGATTGGCCATCAATGGCGGCAATAAAGCGACCGGTATGCGCCAGGCGCCCTGTTCACCCAGCACAACAAATTCGTCTTTGCTTACGGGCGTATGGAGCGGTGCTCCTAGCGCAACCCAGTCAGGCAGCAATTCATTCAATGAGACGGGATCAATCACCGCACCGGATAGAATATGCGCCCCAACCTGTGCGCCCTTCTCCAACACGCAAACACTGATCTCCTGCCCGGCTTTCTGCGCACACTGTTTCAAGCGCAGCGCCGCCGCAAGCCCGGCAGGGCCAGCACCGACAATCAACACGTCATACGACATGACATCCCGTGACATATCAGGAACACCGTTACATTAACAATTCGTGACATTATAATATGCCATCGAGATGTGCCGCATGGGGGATTTAATGAAGTTATTGGTGGCAGTAAAAAGAGTTGTAGATTACAACATCAAGGTACATATCAAACCTGATGGCTCCAATGTGGAATTGGCCGGTGCCCGGATGAGCATCAATCCTTTTGATGAAAATGCCATGGAAGAAGCAATGCGGCTAAAGGAAATCGGCGTGGCAACCGAGGTTGTTGCGGTCACAGTGGGTACTGCAGCCGCGCAGGATGTTTTGCGACATGCGCTGGCCATGGGTGCGGATCGAGCCATTCTGCTGGAAAGTGCAGATGTATTAGAGCCTTTGGGCGTGGCCAAATTGCTCAAGATATTAGTTGAACGCGAACAACCGAGCCTGGTACTTCTCGGCAAACAGTCAATTGATGATGATACTTGCCAGACTGGCCAGATGTTGGCTGCGCTACTGGACTATGGACAAGGCGCATTTATTTCCACACTGAACATAGAAAATGGCGAGGCTGTAGTCACCCGCGAAATAGAAGGTGGCACCGAAAAGATTGCGGTGGCATTGCCTGCTGTATTGACTACCGACCTGCGGCTCAATGAACCGCGTTATGTGAAACTTCCCAATCTTATGATGGCCAAGAAAAAACCGATACAGACCATCAGCGCAGCAGAATTCGGGATTGATGTCTCACCGAGACTGGCCTTGGTCAAAGTTGCAGACCCCCCTGCTCGCAAAGCATGCGCCATGGTCAACAACGTGCAGGAGCTGGTTGAAAAATTACGTTCTGAAGCGAGGGTGTTGCCATGAGTGTATTGATTCTGGCCGAACATGAAAATCAGAAGCTGAAGCCTTCTGTCGCCCAACTAGTCAACGCAGCCCAATGCTGGAAGCAGACTGTGCATGTGTTACTGGTCGGCAACGATCTCGCTGCCGCAGCCCAGGGCGCTGCGGCCATCACCGGCGTTGCCAGCGTGATGTGTGTCGAGGCTCCGCATCTGCAACACCCGCTCGCTGAAGACGTCGCCAACATTATTGTGGGTATGGGCCGCGAATATTCTGTGATTCTGGCCGCGCATAGCGCCTTTGGCAGGAATGTATTACCGCGCGCTGCGGCGCTTCTGGATGTGGAAATGGTTGGCAATGTGGTTGAGATACAAGCGCCTGCTACCTATGTGCGGCCAATCTACGTTGGCAATGTTTTTGCGACCGTGCGCAGCAAGGACCCGATTCAGGTAGTCACGCTGCGTGCCAGCCGGTTTGATATGGCCGATATAGGCAATAACGCTGAAATCGTCAACCTCGCACCACCGCCTGCATCAGCTAAAACACGCTGGCTGAGTGAAATACGTAACCAGTCTGATCGACCTGAGCTGGGTTCGGCGAGCGTTGTGGTGTCAGGTGGACGTTCGTTGGGTAGTGCAGAAAACTTTGAATCTGTGCTGGCACCACTGGCGGCCAAACTCCATAGCGCATTGGGGGCCACCCGTTCCGCTGTGGATGCCGGATTTGCGCCCAACGATATCCAGATTGGACAAACGGGCACTGTTGTCGCCCCCGAGCTTTATATCGCGGTTGGCATATCCGGCGCCGTGCAACACACAGCGGGCATGCAAGACAGCAAGATCGTCGTTGCTATCAATCACGATCCCGACGCAAGCATTTTCCAAATGGCGGATTATGGTCTGATAGCAGACCTGTTTGAAGCCGTTCCTGCCCTGACTGCGGCCCTTCCCTGAACACAAAATCCACCGAGCCTTACTATGTCCTCTGAAAAGCCCTCAAACAACACTACAACCACATGCGTCTTGAGCGTGCATCACTGGAATGACACGTTATTCAGTTTCACAACCACACGCGACCCCGGCTTACGCTTTGAGAATGGCCAGTTTGTCATGATCGGCTTACTGGTTGACGGCAAACCGCTGATGCGTGCCTACAGTATTGCCAGCCCCAATTACGAAGAACATCTGGAGTTTTTCAGCATTAAAGTGCAAGACGGCCCGCTGACCTCGCGCTTGCAACACCTGAAGGTGGGTGACGAGGTACTAATCTCCCGCAAACCCACTGGCACGCTGGTTGTTCGGGATTTGCTGCCTGGGCGTAACCTCTACCTGCTTTCCAGCGGCACAGGAATGGCACCATTCATAAGCCTGATTCAGGATCCGGAAGTTTACGAACTCTTTGAAAATGTTGTACTGGTCCATGGCGTTCGTCAGGTGAGTGAACTGGCCTATGCCGATTTCATCACCAAAGAACTTCCGCAAAACGAATTTTTTGGCGAATTGGTGCGCGAGAAATTGATTTATTACCCCACCGTCACACGTGAGCACTTTCGTAATCAGGGCCGCCTGACCGATTTGATCGGTAACGGAAAATTATTTAGTGACATTGGCTTGCCGCCATTAGATCCAGAGAAAGATCGTGCCATGGTTTGCGGTAGCCCCCAAATGCTGAAAGACACCATGCTTATGCTCGATCATTATGGTTTAAAAATATCACCGCGCAGTGGTGAACCTGGTGCCTACGTAATTGAACGCGCTTTCGTGGAAAAGTAGGAAACCCCAAAAAATCAACAGGCCGGTTCGGAATAAATTTGACTGGGAACCCCCAACATTTTAAAACTTGAAATCAGATGGTGTCCGTTTTCAGATGGCCGCTGTCCTTCACTGAACAGGCATTCAGCGAATATGCTGACTGTCTCTTCAAGGTCGAAAGCACCAGTTCGCCTTCCAGAAAAGCAGACATCCAACAGCCTTCTGTGGAACCGCTTTTTGGCATGCTGTGAATGACTCCTTTGCCCGATCAGCAGCTCCACAACTGATTTCAGCATCCGTCTGCTATGGGCCACAGAGCTGACTTCGGCTCTTCGCTGGCGCCAATGGCAGAAACGGGTCGATTGTGAGTTCGCCAATGTCCGCTGTTGGGCTGTTCAGTTTATGGTGCACTAGAAAAATCATCATGCTCTGAAGCAGACGTCCGCCAACAGTCACTTTCGATCCGTTGCGGCCTGTCAGGCTGATTGCATCGAATGTCTGGTTGTCGGCCAAAGGCGACATCGGCCTTACGATTGCCTGAGTCCGCTGTGCTCTCAAGAGCCGTAGTTGGAGAAGTGCCATGCGAGGGTGCTGCAATGCACTGTGCGTTCTTCCATGCCGTCTACCTCGCCAGCAACGAAGTTAGCCTTCCTTCCTGATTCCCGTTGCCCTGTGGCTCAACGGAAAGCTGCGAGGAGTGCTGGAAAACCTGATGCCTTACGGACAGCCCTCCCATGTGTTCGCCATGACGCGGAAGCGAACCATCGAATCCGGAAGGTCTTGCTGATGTAACACATGGCCGCGACCGGTCAGGTTCGCGTGGCCGTCGGATTTACGGCTTCTTGGGTGTGGTGTATTTGACCTCTTTATGGAACGGGTCCCAGATGGTGTCGTATCCGACGTAACCCTTCTCGTTCGGGGCTTTTTGCCGGGTATTTAGAAAGCGTGATCTGCGTTCCGGGACCGGGCGCTTGGTTTTGGTGGGTTCGC
>DMQT01000034.1:2323-5623 GCA_003455595.1 Betaproteobacteria bacterium | reverse complement strand
ACCCCGGCGACAAGGAACACACGCTGACCAGAATCATCAAAGTTGTCTCGGGAGATAATGCAGCCACGCTCGAAAAAGTCGCGCAGCTTTACGAATCGGTGATTGCCGCAGGCGTGCATCGCGCCTCATCCATCAAGGTGGCTGAAGCCGCCAAGGTGATCGAGAACACCCAGCGCGACTTGAACATTGCGCTGATGAACGAGCTGGCCATCATCTTCGACAAGATCGGCATCGCCACCAGCGATGTGCTGGCCGCTGCGGGCACGAAGTGGAACTTCCTCAAATTCTCCCCGGGCCTCGTTGGCGGCCACTGCATCGGCGTCGACCCGTATTACCTCACGCACAAGGCCGACATGCTCGGCTATCACCCGCAAGTCATCCTCGCCGGACGGCGCATCAACGACGGCATGGGCAAATTCATCGCCGAAAAAACCGTCAAGCTGATGCTCGAATCCGGCAGCGGCATCAAGGGCGCGAAGGTGAATGTGCTCGGCCTCACCTTCAAGGAAAACTGCCCCGACCTGCGCAACTCCAAAGTGCCGGACATCATCACCGAGCTGCAAAGCTACGGCATCGAAGTCACCGTGCATGACCCGCTGGCGGATGCTGCTGAGGCGATGCACGAATACGGGCTGACCCTGACCACCTGGGAAAATTTACCAGCCGCCGATGCCGTGGTTATCGCCGTAGCACACGACGCTTACCGCCAGCGCGGCGCCTCCGGCATCACCGAACAACTCAGCGCAGCAGGCTGCGTCATTGACGTTAAATCATTGCTGGAGCGCAACGCATTCGGAGCGAGAAAAGTGTGGGCGCTGTGAGTAGCCATAGACGACTTTGCACATTTATCCCGGTAGACTGTGTTGCACGAATGCCAGCGTTAGAAATTGTATTGCACCTGTAATTGTGATTCGCATCATGTGCGAAGAATGGCGATATCACCAAACCAGTCTAATCATTTTCTAATCGCGTACCCCCATTAATAAAAAAACATCTTGCTTCACCCAATTATTTTATTGCGCAGGTTGACTAACTATGTGCGCAACGCTCACTCAGATCATCATGCCATTGCCCGAGGTATGGGATGGGTGGCTTTGTTCGTACTACTTGGGTCGTTGGCCCGTGCCGCAAAGGAAATGGCGATCGCCTACCGCTATGGCGTTAGCACAGAGGTTGACGCCTATCTTTTTGTCTTCAACCTGGTGGGTTGGCCAGTCGGCGTCTGGTTCAGCGTTCTCACTGTTGTACTGGTTCCGTTGGCGGCTCGCATCCGGCAAGGCGCATCAGTTGAATTCCCTCATTTCCGATCAGAGCTTCTCGGACTCACCCTCCTGCTTGGGCTGGCCTTGGCATTACTTGGCTGGCTGGGGTTGCCCTTGCTGCTACATTCATCCTGGACGGGGCTACCGCAAACCACTCTAACCATTGCCATCAACATGGTGCCGACCTTGACCCTGCTGGCCCCGCTGGGCGTAATCATCAGCCTCTTTTCGGCCTGGATGCTGGCAGCAGGGCGCCACGCGAACACGCTGCTGGAAAGCGTACCTGCCCTGACAATTTTGGTGGTGCTCCTTGCTTTTCCTGGTGGTGGTGTAGAGCCGCTGATATGGGGAACGCTCGCCGGTTTTGTTTTTCACCTGGTCAGCCTTGTCGTGCCTTTGGCGCGGCAAGGCGAGATCGAAGCGCCGCGCTTCAGCCGCCAATCACCCCAATGGGCTCCGTTCTGGCAGGGTTTTGGTATCATGCTGGCGGGCCAGGCGCTGATGAGTTTCACCGGCATCATCGACCAGTTTTTTGCCGCCCACCTAGGTACGGGCGCCATCGCCACGCTCAGTTACGCCAACCGGATTCTGCTCTTGCTTCTTGGTATGGGTGCCATGGCAGCGTCCCGCGCCACGCTACCGGTTTTTTCCCGTGCGCTGGCGCACGGCGGCGAACACGTACATCGCGTGGCCACCCATTGGGTGCGGCTCCTGTTTGCACTGGGCGTGGTCACCATGCTTGTAAGCTGGTGGCTGGCACCCTGGGGGGTGAAACTGCTCTTTGAGCGCGGCGCATTTACTTCACAGGATACGATTATTGTGGCGGAAGTCTTGCGCTATGGGCTTACGCAATTGCCATTTTATTTTGCCACTATCGTGCTGGTTTCATTGCTGTCCAGTCAAGGGCGATACCGGGCGATTGCCGTGGTGGCAGGTTCTAATCTATTGGTCAAACTAGCCGCCATGGCCATTCTCACTCCGGCCTTGGGAATCAATGGGATTGCCCTTTCAACCTCGGTTATGTATGCAACAACGTTATTGTTGTTGAGCTTTAGCATAAGGAATACGAAAAAATGACTGCTGTTTATTATTTTCTGCGCCGTTTCACTCAGCCCCTCTGCCGAATCAGAGGTGTTGGACTTGGGCTGGTTTGTGAATTTGTACGCCGATGGGCCACAAGACATGCGCCGCAGACGTCTCTGATAATTGATGATTTTCGTGGTGGCGCCCGATTCAGATGTTTTTTAAGAGAGCACATGGGTGGGCAGATATTTTTCCGAGGCAGTTACTCTGGGGATCAGTTGGACCTCATCGAAAAGCTTCTGGATACGCACGGCGTTTTTCTTGATGTTGGAGCCAATCATGGCGAATTTTCTATTGCGGCTGCCATGATTGCTCAACGAGGAAAAGTCATTGCTTTTGAACCAGTTGGGGAATACCGGGAGCGTCTACTCGAAAATATACGGTTGAATAATTTTGGAAATGTCCAGGTGATTCCTGCTGCTTTAGGGGATCAAGAGGGTACTTTGCCCATTTACGATCAGCAGGAAAATTTCAAGGATGGAACAAGGAATGAAGGTCTCCCCACGCTTTTTGCTTCTGAATCTCGGCACCATCCACGTGAAGTGGTGCCAGTCAATCGACTTGATGATGTGTTGAGCGAATTGGGTGTTAACCGGGTTGATGTCATCAAATTGGATATCGAGGGCGCGGAATGGATGGCCTTGCGTGGGGCCGTTAACACACTTGCAAGTTGTCGCCCTACACTGATCCTTGAAATCGGGAGGGAGACCTGCCTAGCGGCAGGCTACGAACCGGAAGCCCTTGTTGAATGGCTTACCAAACTCAACTATCGAATCGAAAAAATAATAGCAGGCGGGAAGACACGGCCCATCAATCCGGCGCAGTTGGACGATTTTCAAAATGTTGTTGCATACCCCGTATGATGCGTCTTCCCTTCAAGCGAATCGCTATTTTCATCCACTCCCTATGCGGTGGCGGGGCCGAGCGGGTCGCATCCAATCTTGCTAACCATTGA
>DMQT01000034.1:334-2276 GCA_003455595.1 Betaproteobacteria bacterium | reverse complement strand
CATTTGCACCGCGCAGTCTTGATTTCTACGCATTGCACCCGACAGTTAAGCGTATCTCCCTGTTTTTGTCGGGTGACGACGATGGCCGAGTGGCCGCTGGACTATGGAAGAACCTGCGTCGCATCATAGCCATGCGTCGGGTGCTGCGCAACATTCAACCTGATGTTGCACTGGGAATAATGACCATCCCCAATGTACTCCTTGCCTTGGCAACTTTTGGTTTGCCCATCCGGGCAGTTGGCTCGGAGCATGTCCATCCCCCGCAGTGCCCTTTGGGTGCGTTGCGGGAGAGGCTGCGCCGCCACACCTATAGCCGGCTGCATGCCGTAACGGCGCTAACCAGCGAGAGTGCCAGCTGGCTCAAAGCTCATACCAACGCCAGGTGGGTGACCGTGATACCCAACGCAGCGCCATGGCCTTTGCCGGTGCAAGAACCCAAAGTGAGTCCGGAATCTGTTTGCCTCTTCGGGCGAAAAGTATTGTTGGGAGTTGGGCGGCTGGAAGCGCAAAAGGGTTTCGATTGGTTATTGGAGGCATTTGCCGATCTCGCGACAAAACACCCCGACTGGGACCTTGTGATTCTCGGCGAAGGCTCCTTGCGCACGATGATTGAGTACCAAGTGAGAACGGCAGGGTTGGACAAGCGTATCTTTCTTCCTGGCCGGGTGGGAAACCTGAGCGAATGGTACGAACGCGCCGATCTTTATGTGATGAGTTCCCGTTTTGAGGGATTCGGCAACACATTGGCCGAAGCGCTGACGCACGCCTTGCCAGCAGTGAGTTTTGATTGTGACACGGGGCCGCGCGACATCATTCGTCACGAAGTGGATGGTCTACTGGTGCCGCCGGCAGATGTGGCGGCCCTGGCGGCAGTCCTGGGTCGACTGATGGGCGATGCTGATTTGCGTGAGTGTTTTGCCGAGCGGGCTGTGGAGGCGCGTGAGCGATTTTCCATGGAGAGAATCGCCGACATGTGGGAAGAATTATTTGAGAAGGTTGCTGAATGACAGAACACGCAACAGAAGTCGCAAGAGGTGAGCGATTTGAATTTGGCGCCAATTGGGCGCAATTTTTGAATGTACTCGACCACGAACGCATCGCACTGGTGGAGCAATCGCTGCGCACCATGCTGGGTGTAAACGATTTACAGGGGAAACGCTTTCTGGACATCGGCAGCGGCTCCGGGCTGTTCAGCCTGGTTGCGCGACGGCTGGGGGCGACAGTGCATTCGTTCGACTACGATCCGCAATCGGTGGCTTGCACTGCGGAACTAAAGCGCCGTTATTACCCGGACGATCCTGACTGGATTGTCGAGCAAGGCTCGGTACTCGATCAGGACTATCTGCAAGCGCTTGGACAGTGGGACATTGTTTATTCTTGGGGGGTGCTGCATCACACCGGTGCGATGTGGCAGGCGCTGGAAAACGTAAGCCCGTTAGTGCGTCAAGGCGGCACGCTGTTTATCGCCATCTACAACTACCAGCGAGTAATGACGCCAGTGTGGACTGGAGTAAAGCGCATCTATAACCGGTTGCCAAGTAGCCTGCGCTGGCTGGTGATTGGGCCTGCGCTGATCCGCCTTTGGGGACCAAGGACACTCTACGATCTGTTACGGGGGAAACCTTTTCACACTTGGCGGCATTATGCAGAGCACAGTGTGCGAGGTATGTCCGCTTGGCGCGATGTGGTCGACTGGGTCGGCGGTTATCCTTTCGAAGTGGCCAAACCCGAGGAGATTTTTCGTTTTTATCATGACCGGGGGTTTGCGCTAAGGAATATGGTGACTTGCGGCGGCAGGTTGGGTTGCAATGAGTTTGTGTTCACTAATGCATCCAACCCACAATAACAGGCATTAGGCTTGGCTTGATGCGCATTGTTTTCATTATTACCGGCCTTTCCACCGGGGGCGCAGAAATGATGCTGTTGAAAGTGCTAGAGTGCC
>DMQT01000034.1:0-210 GCA_003455595.1 Betaproteobacteria bacterium | reverse complement strand
CCCATGTCATTTCCCTGACGACACTGGGCGAGCTTGCCCCGCGTATCGTGGCGCTTGGCATCCCGGTGGACGCAGTGGGGTTGAAACCTGGCCTGCCTAGCCCGTCAGGGTTTTTACGGCTGGTGCGAATGCTCAAACGCCTGAACCCCGATGTAGTGCATACTTGGATGTATCACGCTGATTTGCTGGGTGGGCTGGCGGCGCGGCTGG
>DMQT01000020.1:3535-3975 GCA_003455595.1 Betaproteobacteria bacterium | reverse complement strand
ACTCTGGTGCGCGTGCTGGAAGCCACACTGCGTCTGGCCCACCCGCTGATCCCTTTCATCACCGAAGAGCTGTGGCACAGCGTCGCCGCACTGGCGGGCAAACACGGCGACAGCATCATGACGCAGCCTTACCCAGTCGCCGATGCGAACAAGGTGCATGCCGCCGCGTGCGAACGTATCGCCACGCTTAAAACGCTGATCAACGCCACACGCGGCTTGCGCGGCGAAATGAGCTTATCGCCTGCGCTGAAAGTACCCATGGCGCTGGCGGGCGACGCCGCTCAACTGGCTGGCTTTGCGCCTTATTTGACTGCGCTGGCCAAATTAAGCGAAGTAAAAATCAGCACCGAGCTGCCGCACGGCGATGCACCTGTCGCCATCGTCGGCGACACCAAGCTGATGCTGCTGATCGAAATCGACCGCGCTGCCGAAAAAATCCG
>DMQT01000020.1:1867-3391 GCA_003455595.1 Betaproteobacteria bacterium | reverse complement strand
ACGCTGGATAAACTGCAGGACCAGCTCATTCGCCTGGTCGCGCAGGACTAGGCCTTACTCGCCCCAGCGATACTGGTGGCAAAACAGTTCTAGCCGCGCCGCCGCTTCTTCCCGTTCAAAGAAGCGGTCGGCGCGATTTAACCGCGCCTGATCGCGCTCATCCTGGCTGCCGCCAAAGCAAAAGATCGCCACGTTCAGCATCAGCGCCATACGCACCTCACGAATCGCATCCTGCGGATCAAATGCGTCCGTGAGCGTATCCAGGTCGAGAAAAATGAAGCGATACAGCAGAATATCCTGAAATTCACCGAGCGATTCCAGGTCCAGCGTTTCCACCATCTGCCAGCCTGCGGGCACTGCGCTGCGTAGCGCATCCAGCCAGACCGCATCTCCGCTCATGGCAATGAATTTACGCTGCAAACGCGCTTCGATCGTGGGTTGACTCATGTTGACTCCGTGTTGAAATGCGCCGTTTCGAGTATGCGTAACGCCCACTCACTGGCTTGTACCGGATTGAAGTGAGGTAGCAAGCTTTGGCCTATGCTGTCCGCGCCGGGCTCAACGCCACGCAGGCAGGTCTCAGGCAGCGCCGTGGCGGCTGACAGCGCGACACGCACAATGCGGCGGCCTTGGGTCAACACCCGCACCCAGCCATCATCGTAGCGACGCTCGGTCAAAAAACTGCTCGCGTTGATTTTGATGCCGTGCGGCACCAGCCGCGTCGTGCTGTCGTGTTCCGGGATCAATTCGTCACGCCAGCCGTCTCGCGCTGCGCGCTCCCCTTCGGTAAGCAATGACTGATGCCAGCGCCAGCCAAATGCCTGATTGGCGGCGCGCCGGTACACCATCGACAACCACGCCCAATCGGGCAGCGGGGTATGCTCGGACCAGCTGGTAATAGCCGTGCGTAATGCCTCGACCAGCCACTGTTGAAAGCCAGGCGAGGGCGTAGCAATGCGGCTGGCAAATTGCTCGAGCGGAAAGCGCAACAGGAAACTCGACCCGACCAGCCCCGCCTGACCTATCGTCGCCGCACCACTACCCGCCAGCTTGCGCCCGTGCAGCCAGATGTCCTGGGCTTCCAGCGTGACCGGCATACCCGCCTCACGGTAAACCTGCAGTATCGGTGCGAGGGCGTAGGCATACCAGTCCGCATTGCGCCGCGGCAAGCTGTCGAGCGGCGCAATCAATACGACACAGGCCTGGTTACTGTCTAGCCACACCCCGCCCCCGCCGAGCGGTCGACGCACCACAGGCACGTCACAATCAGGGGTCAACTCCAGCGCGACGGACTGGTGCTGCCCCAGACACAGATGTGCCGCCGGTCTGCCCCATACCACCACCGGCAAATCTCCCGGCTGCATGGCCTCAGCCACACCGGCATAGGTGGCGTGGTAGGTCCACGCATCGCAGCAGCCCAGGTCGATCCAGCGTGCCCTCAGGAGGCGGATGGTTCGCTTCCTTCAGCGGGTTTGCTCGCATCCGTCTTGAAGAACTTGCCGAAATAAAAATCGCGCCGGTTCA
>DMQT01000020.1:1092-1718 GCA_003455595.1 Betaproteobacteria bacterium | reverse complement strand
GTATTCGCCCTGTTCCGCATCAAGGATATGAATTTCGTTGATGAGGTCTTCGTCGGTATCCACAAAGTGTGCCACAAAGCCTTCAGGTGCCTGCACGTGCAGTAGCCACGCCTGACAATCCGGGTCTTCCGCATCGACCGGACTCATGCTGATCTTGCCCAGCCAGGCCATGCGCGCCGCCTGATTGAAATAACGGATATCGAGTTTTTTGCCTTTTTTGTACTTGTTCAGCTCGTTTTTGAGCGAGCCGACGTCGGTGACTTTGATGGATTTCATGCGTGCTCCGATGATTAAGTGCTAACGATTCAGTTTGTTTTCAAGATTTGTGTCCGCAGCGCTCATTGCGCTTGCGCCACCCCGCGCAACGTTTCGCGTATTGCGTCAGGTACATCCGTAATCCGTGCAAAATGATCCATACCCAGATTCGGCCAGCCAATGGCGATACGATAACGTCCATACAGCGCATAGGACTTGTTGCCCACCACGTAAATTTCATACGGCAATCCGGCAATATAATCCTCGCCGCCGATTTTATACACCCAGCGCCCGTCGCCGGTCTGCTCATCGTTCATGGCGACGCCAAATACAGCCATCTTCTTGTCGGCCATCACCACCTCATACACCTT
>DMQT01000020.1:0-905 GCA_003455595.1 Betaproteobacteria bacterium | reverse complement strand
CGGTAATGCGGCAAATCCTGCGCGCTTTCATCGCCACCGAATCCCGCACCTTCGCCCAGTGCATCCGCCAGCTTTGCTTGCACTTGTCTGACAGCGGGCTGTGCGCTACCAAACGCTGTGCGGAAATACGCGCGATACCAATAATCGGGATTCATATACGCCACCGTGCCGTCGGTCTGTACGCTGATGCGTATGCCCGCTCCGACGATACTACTGCCACCGATGCGATGAATAGCCTTGAGCAGACCAGAATCACTCACCACCAGCACCGCGTACTGCGGCAAACCTGCCGGCTCGTACTTGCCCAGTGTCGCGAAGCCCGCTGCCGCAGTTTTTGCTTCCACCGCGTCAAGCACCTGCGTGAGGGTGCCAGCGGCCACTTTATCAGCGGTCATATACGGCGCGATGGCCAGCGCCCACGGCGACCACAAAATGAACAACAAACCGAACCACAAACGCTTCATGTGTAGGGATGACCCAATAAAAATCGTATGCAAATAAAAAAAGGCTGAGGAACACGCCCTCAGCCTGATTTTACTGCTTTTGGCAGCGAACTGCCTGCCTGGTTACAACTTACATTTTCCAGCTATAAGCTACGCCGAGCGAGTTTTGGTACATCTTGATAGTGTCGGTACCGCTTCCACCAAAAGTTGCAATCGTCGAACCAGACACCGTGTTTTCAAACGCATGCATGTAAGACACCGTCAACTCATTGCCTGCATTAGTCAGATAAGTCACACCCAAAGTGGCGTGATCCTTGACCACACCCGGAGCGATCATGTTGAAGGTCACGTCACGCGCCTGGATAGGGTTGTCGCCATGGTTGTAACCGGCACGCAGTGTCCAGTGCTGGTTGTACTGATACGCCGCGCCCAGCTTCCACACGTCCACATCCTGCCAGCCAA
>DMQT01000220.1:15476-15745 GCA_003455595.1 Betaproteobacteria bacterium | reverse complement strand
TGCTGGAGAAACAGAAGGCCGGTAAAAAGCGCATGAAACAGGTCGGCAACGTGGAAATTCCGCAGGAAGCCTTCCTCGCGATCTTGCAGGTTGGCGATAAATAATTAACGCGTTCTAAGGGAAGACAATGGATTTTGCACTCATCATGTTTGTGGCGCTGGTGGTTACCGGCGTGATCTGGCTGATCGACAGCCTGTTTTTCAAGGCGAAACGCGCCAAGGATGCCAAGCTGCCGGTGCTGACCGAGTATGCCAAGAGTTTTTTTCCGG
>DMQT01000220.1:0-15421 GCA_003455595.1 Betaproteobacteria bacterium | reverse complement strand
AGAGTTTTTTTCCGGTGATACTGGCGGTATTCCTGCTGCGCTCGTTTCTGGTCGAGCCGTTCAAGATTCCCTCGGGTTCGATGCTGCCGACCTTGCTGGTGGGTGATTTCATCCTGGTGAACAAGTACGATTATGGTGTCCGTCTGCCCATCGTAAACAAGAAAATCATCGACGTCGGCACGCCTAAAAACGGCGACGTGATGGTGTTCCGTTATCCACTTGATCAAAGCATGGATTACATCAAGCGTGTAGTCGGTGTGCCGGGCGATACCGTGACGTATCAGGACAAACGCCTGACCATCAATGGCAAGCCGCTGGTGACCACCCCTGACGGTACCTACAATTATGTCGGACGCGGGCTGAATTTTGTGGTGACCGAGCAATACGCTGAACAGCTGGGCGCGCATCTGCACAAGATCATCCTTCAGTCTGACCGCCCTACCATTGATCTGAGCCAGGTCAACAGCCAGTTCCCATACCGCGAAAACTGCGATTACAATGACAGCGGCTTCACCTGCAAAGTGCCGAAAGGCTACTATTTCATGATGGGCGATAACCGCGACGACAGCACCGACAGCCGTTATTGGGGCTTTGTACCTGACCGCAATATCGTTGGCCGCGCGTTCATGATCTGGTGGAATTTCGACCACCTCAAACGCATTGGCGACTTCATAAAATAAGGAAAGAATCATGAAAAAACAACAAGGTGCAACCCTGATAGGCATGCTGTTCGTCGGCATTCTGGTGGTGTTTGCCGCCATCGTGGTGATGAAGCTGGTACCTGCCTATATTGAATTTTATTCGATTCAGAAGGTATTCAGCGCGATGGACAAAGACCCCGCGCTGAAAGATGCCAAAAATGCCGAGGTGCGTGATTCGTATGCGCGTCGCGCCGGCATCGACAACATCACCGCGGTGAAGCCGGAAGACCTCGACATTTCACGCGACAGCGGCAAACTGGTGGTCGCCGCCAAATACCGTGTGGAAAAACCACTGTTTGGCAATGTGGGTCTGTACATCGACTTCAACGCGTCGACTGTACCCACGCCCTAATTGAAAGCCATCGAACGGGCGCTGGGTTATAGCTTTCGTGACCCGCGCCACCTGCAACAGGCGCTGACCCACCGCAGCTTCGGCACGCCGCACAACGAGCGTCTGGAGTTCCTCGGTGACAGCGTGCTGAACTGCGCCGTCGCGCAGCTGCTCTACCAACATTTTCCAGATTTACCCGAAGGCGCATTGTCGCGCCTGCGCGCCAATCTGGTGCGCCAGCAGGCGCTGTTTGAGATTGCCGTCACGCTGCATCTCGGCGAGCATTTGCGGTTAGGCGACGGTGAGGTGAAAAGCGGCGGGCGGCAGCGGCCTTCAATACTGGCCGACGCACTTGAATCGCTGTTCGGCGCGCTGTTGCTGGACGCCGGCTTTACCGAGGCCGCGCGCGTGATCCATGCCTTGTACGCGCCGCATATTGCCAATATCGACCCCAATCTGTCCGCCAAGGACGCCAAGACGCTGTTGCAGGAAGCGCTGCAAAGCCGGCGTCTGCCGCTGCCGGACTACGTGCTGGTCGGCACCACTGGCGATGCGCACGCGCAGACGTTTCGCATCGACTGCGTGATTGCAGCGTTGAATATCCGCACCCAGGGCGAAGCCAACAGTCGCCGCGCTGCCGAACAAAATGCAGCGCAGCAAGCCTACAATGCCATGAACGGCTGATTGCCACCGCTGTGGCTATCCAGCGCCGCTCCTTTTTCTGAAAGACTCGCCATGACCGCCCCCGCATCCGATTTCCGTACCGGCTATATCGCCATCGTTGGCCGCCCCAACGTGGGTAAATCCACACTCACCAACCACATTGTCGGCGCCAAGGTGAGCATCACCTCGCGCAAGGCGCAAACCACGCGCCACCGCATTCACGGCATCCACACCACCGAAGACGCGCAGTTCGTGTTTGTCGATACGCCCGGGTTCCAGACCAAATACAGCAACGCGCTCAACCGCAGCATGAACAAGACCGTGGTGGACGCGCTGCGTTCTACCGACGTGGTGTTGTTCGTGCTCGAAGGCACGCATTTCGACGCGCGCGACCGCGAGGTGGTGGCATTGCTGCCGACCGACATGCCGGTGATCCTGGTGCTCAACAAGCTCGATCTGATCAAGCAGAAAGACAGCCTGTTGCCGTTCATCGCCAAAATGAGCGAGATTTTCCCGTTTGCCGCTGTGGTGCCGTTGTCGGCACAGAGCGGGGATAACGTTTCGGCCTTGCTGGGCGAGATCCGCAAACATCTGCCGGTGGGCATGGCGATGTTTGACGAGGACGACATTACCGACAAGAGTGAGCGCTTCCTCGCCGCTGAAATTGTGCGCGAAAAGGTGTTCCGTTTGTCGGGCGAAGAAGTGCCGTATTCCGCCAGCGTGATTATTGAAAAGTACGAACAGGAAGGCGAGATGCGTCGCATCTTCGCTGGCATTCTGGTGGATAGAGAGAACCAGAAGGCTATCCTGATCGGTCACGAAGGCGGCAAGCTCAAGGAAATCGGCACCGCTGCCCGGCACGACATGGAAAAGCTGTTCGGCGGCAAGGTCTATCTTGAGCTGTGGGTCAAGGTCAAAGGTGGCTGGGCTGACAGCGAGCGTATGCTGAAGCAGCTGGGTTACGACTGAACGCTGAAAGCCAGCGCATGAACGCACGTTCCGGCAATCTCGCCCCCGAACGCAGCCGCGTTGATAACGCGGCTGGCTTTGTGCTGCACAGCTATCCGTTCCGCGAAACCAGCCTGATCGTCGAGACCTGGACCCGCGCGCATGGCCGGGTGGCCCTGGTGGCGCGCGGTGCGCGGCGGCCGCGGTCGCAGCTACGCGGGCTGGTGCAGGCGTTCACGCCGTTGTTGCTGTCATGGGCGGGCAAGGGCGAATTGCGCACCCTGCACCGCGCTGAATGGCAGGGCGGGCTGGCGTTGCCGCAAGGCATGGGGCTGTTGTGCGGCTTTTATATCAACGAGCTCATGCTCAAGCTGCTGGCGCGTGAAGACCCGCATGAAAATCTGTTTGTTGATTATCAGGCGGCGTTGCAGGCGTTGGCTGTACCGGCGGTCACCCCAGCCGGGTTTGCTGCCATCCTGCGCCGCTTTGAAAAGCGCCTGCTGGCCGAACTGGGTTACGCCCAGCCATTTGAACACGAGGCCGACAGCGGCACGGCAATCGAAGCCGAACGGGAGTATGTGTACGTGCTGGAGCGCGGTGCATTGCCTCAAAAACTCGCCGGTATGCAGCCCGCCATGGCGATACGTGGCAAGACCCTGCTCGACCTGGCCGCCGACGACTACCGCGACCCGACCACGCTGACGCAAAGCAAGCAGCTTATGCGCCTCATCATCAACCACCATCTGGGCGGGCAGACCCTGCACGCGCGCGAACTTTTGAAGGATTTACAACAGCTATGATCCAGCTCGGCGTCAACATTGACCATATCGTCACCATCCGTCAGGCGCGCGGCACGCGCTACCCCAGCCCGGTGCAGGCCGCACTCGCCGCTGAATCGGCCGGTGCCGACGCGATTACCCTGCATCTGCGCGAAGACCGCCGTCACATCCAGGACCACGACGTCGACAGCCTGAGCCGCGTGCTGACCACGCGTATGAACCTGGAAATGGCGGTTACCGACGAAATGCTCGGCATCGCCTGCCGCGTCAAGCCGCAGGATGCCTGCCTGGTGCCGGAGCGGCGCGAGGAGCTGACGACCGAAGGCGGGCTGGACGTGGCCGGACAGATCGACAAGGTCAAGCGTGCGTGCGACGTGCTGGCCGACGCGGGCATCCGCGTGTCGTTGTTCATCGACGCCGACGAACGCCAGCTCGATGCCGCGCGCGCGTGCAACGCCCCGGTCATCGAAATCCACACCGGTCGCTTTGCCGACGCTATCCATCGCACCGAACAGGCCGCCGAGCTGGCGCGTATCGTGCGCGCCGTTGAATATGGCAATAAAATCGGCCTGCAGGTCAACGCCGGCCACGGTTTGCACTACCACAACGTGCAGGACATCGCCGCCATCCCCGGCATTGCCGAACTTAACATCGGCCACGCCATCGTCGCACACGCGCTGTTCGTCGGCTGGGAACCGGCTGTGCGCGAAATGAAACGGCTGATGCTCGACGCCGCCCACGGCTATCGCCCATGAGTCTGCCAGATGCCCTGCTGACGCTGTACCCGGTGCTGGGCGGCGTGCCCGATGCCGCGACGGTGCTCGATGGCATCGCGCCGGTTGACCTGCCAGCACGTTATCTGCTGTTTACCGAAGGCCAGCCGTGTCAGGGCTTCCCGCTGGTACTGAGCGGCGCAATCCGCGTCTACAAACAAGCCGAAAATGGCCGAGAAATGCCCTTGTATCGGGTGTTGCCGGGCGAGAGCTGCATCGTCACCTCAGGCTGTCTGGTGTCCAGCGTGACGTATAACGCACGCGGTGTGACCGATGCGCCTACGCAAATCCTGGTTTTGCCCGCGCATGCTTTTTCCGACTGGCTGGCGTATCCGGCGTTTCGCGATTACGTGCTGGCTTTGTTTGCTGACCGTATCGGCGATCTGATGCAGCGCGTCCAAGAAGTCGCGTTCCACCGCCTCGACGCGCGTCTGGCGGCGGCTTTGCTTGGGCATGGATGTTCTGGTGCACACTACCCATGCGCAGCTGGCTAATGAGCTGGGCAGCGTGCGTGAAATGGTATCGCGCTTGCTGAAAGGCTTTGAAGTGCAGGGGTTGGTGGCGTTGGCGCGTGAACAGGTGGAGATACTTGACCCGGCGGGCTTGCGGCGGATTAGTGAGGGACGGTGAAATACATACTCAAAATGCGCAGTATTCAACGATCGTGGACTGGGGAAGGGTCAAGTGACCCCCGAAAACCGATTTTCATGACCCCTCAAGTAGATTCTCTACAGCTTCGTGATGCAGTTTTACTAAATTAATTAGGGAGGCAGAACCATGGCTCTTAAAATTATTGGCGCGGGCTTTGGGCGTACCGGCACGTTGTCCATTTATACGGCGCTCCAGCAACTGGGCTTTCCCTGCTATCACATGTTCGAAGTGTTGGAGAACAGGGAAAACAAATCGCATCTGGATTTCTGGCGCAAGGTGGCAAACGGGGAGCCCGGCGCGCAGCATGACTGGACTCAGGTGTTTTCAAAATACACTGCGGCAGTGGACAATCCGGCGTGTTGTGTATGGCGCGAACTGTTGGCCGCCTACCCCGATGCCAAGGTTGTGTTGACGGTTCATCCGCGTGGCGCTGAAGCCTGGTATGAAAGCACCATGGATACAATCTATTTCACCGAGACCATGTGGGAATTCAAGGTGCTGGAATTTGCCACGCCTTTTGGGCGCAAATTTGGCGACATGTCCCGCAAGCTGATCTGGCAGCGCTCGCACAAAGGCACTATGAATGATCGCGACAAGGCCATCGCGCATTATCATCAGCACGTCACGGAGGTGAAGGCTGCGGTCCCGGCGGACCGGCTTCTTGTGTTCTCCGCCGACCAGGGCTGGAAGCCACTTTGTGATTTTTTGGGTATGCCGGTGCCGGATACACAATTTCCCAACGTGAATGACCGCACAGCCATTAAAGAAACAGTGCGCGCGTTGACCCGCGGCGCCTATGTAATTGTGGCTGCTGGCCTGGCGGTATTTGCCGGTCTGGCTTACGGAGCCTTCCGTTTCTTGTCTTAGAAAATGGAATATTGTTTGTCGCCAGCGTGGTGTGAATAGCGTTACATACGCACTGTGCGGAGCGGATCTAGGATGAATTTGTTTCATCAACTCAGGCGTATTCACCATGTCGCAAAGTGTTGGTGGTGTAGACCGTGCGATTCGTATCTTTGCCACTTCGCACAATGCGGCAAATCACGGTTATCCTATGTGATGAGGTTGTTTTTTATGTTTAAGGGGAGAAGATAAGATGAACAGTATAAAGATCGTTGCAATTGCTCTGATCGCTGCCGGCGTGCTTGGGCTGATTTACGGCGGCTTCAGCTATACCAAGGACACCACGGCAGTCAAACTTGGCCCGATCGAACTTTCCGTGAAGGAAAAGGAGACGGTCAACGTCCCTATTTGGGCAGGTGTAGGTGCCATTGTTGCCGGTGGCCTTCTCCTGGTGCTTGGCGGCAAGAAGGAGTAAGTTCCAGACGTGTTCCGGGTTGCGCATCCTTGGTTGCCGGCCGCCTAAACCTTCTATCGGGCGGACTCTTTCAGGCCTGCGCGGGTCGCTCATGTCAAACGGTAAACCTTGAAGGGAACGGGCGTGCGCATATTGCCTGTGGCCCCCAAGCGTGAGCAATCGCAAGCGGAAGAAATCGCGAACAGCATTAGCCACGGTGTAGGGCTGGTCGCCGCACTCGTCGGAACGTCGTTTCTCATCTTGCATGCAGCACGGCACGGGGACGGTATATTCATTGTCGGCACGAGTGTCTTCGCCGCGACCATGGTACTTCTTTACCTTGCCTCTACGCTCTATCACGCGTTACCAATGAGCAAGGCCAAGAGCGTTTTTCGGGTCGTCGAGCATTCCGCGATCTTTCTTCTTATCGCGGGCACATACACGCCGTTCACGCTTGGGGTACTTCGTGGCGTGTGGGGCTGGACGCTCTTTGGGCTCGTCTGGGGGCTTGCCGTAACCGGGGTGGCGCTGAAGGCGTTTGACAGGATGTCACATCCTATCGTCTCCACTGGCCTTTATCTGCTCATGGGGTGGCTCATTCTGATCGCTGTCAATCCGTTGTCTGACCGCGTACCCGCATCCGGTCTGCTATGGCTGGTTGCAGGAGGTGTGGCTTACACGGCAGGCGTGGCATTCTTCGCGGCTGATTCGCGTCTCCGATATGGTCATTTCATCTGGCATTTGTTTGTAATGGCAGGCACTACATGCCATTACTTCGCAGTGCTCTGGTATGCGGCCTAACATGACCCTTTCAGCCGGACCTTCCGCTTCGTGGTGGGCCGCTGAACTCACGCTACGCGCTCAGACTACCCCCGCCGGCTCCCCCGGATTTATCAGTAAAAACTGGCGGTGCAGAAAAAGGAGCTGCGCCGCCAGTTTTGCCTGTTCCAGGCATCCAGGCGCTACAGAGGGTTTTCTCTGTGTGTTGCGACTTGATTTAAATACATCAAAGCGATGCGCTAAATACATGGTGATTGACGTGAGTAGCCATGCTGCGAATTTTCAGCTCAGCCGCAGTGTGTGACTATCGTTACAGACTTAAATTACCGGTATGGTCTAAGATAAATTTGTTTCATCAATTCAGGAGGGTTCGCTATGACACAAAATGTTGGCAGTGTTGACCGTGCGATTCGCATCATTGCGGGTCTGATTTTGATCGGATTGGCCGCAACCGGCAAAATCGGCGTGTGGGGCTATATTGGCGTCGTGCCACTGGCTACCGGCCTGATCGGCTGGTGCCCGGCTTACCTGCCATTCGGTATCAAGACCTGCAAGACTAAGTAAGCGTTCTGGCGCGTCAACTAAAAAGCGGTACCTGCGGGTGCCGCTTTTTTTATAATGGCGATTTACGCGTTCATTCCATCATGCATATCTCCAGCCAGTTTGATTCCGGCGCGATTGAAGTCCTTAGTGCCGATAGCCCGAGCGACATTCGCCTGCATATCCGTGCTGACAACGCCGCGGCGTTCCGCCAGTGGTTTCATTTCCGCGTCAGCGGCATCGCGCAGCAGGCGCTCACCTTGCGCCTGCTCAACGCCGGAGAGTGTACCTATGCGGACGGCTGGCACGGCTATCAAGCGCTGGCCAGCTATGACCGCCAGCACTGGTTTCGCGTGCCCACCACCTATGACGGGCAGGTGCTCACTATCACCCACACGCCGGAATGCGACAGTGTGTATTACGCCTACTTCACGCCGTATTCATGGGAGCGGCATCTGGATTTGATCGCGCAGGCGGCGGCCTCGCCGGATGTGCACGTGGCGCGTCTGGGTACCAGCGTACAGGGGCGTGACCTGGATAAAATATGTTGGGGTAACGGTGACAAACAGGTGTGGATCATCGCGCGCCAGCATCCGGGTGAGAGCATGACGGAGTGGCTGATCGAAGGCCTGCTGGAACGCCTGCTCGATGCGGCCGACCCGGTGGCGCGCACGCTGGCGCAGCTGGCGACCTTCCACATTGTGCCCAACATGAACCCCGACGGCGCGGCTTTTGGGAACCTGCGCAGCAACGCGGCAGGTGCGAATTTGAACCGTGAATGGATGACGCCAAGCCTGGAAAAAAGCCCCGAAGTGCTGCACGTGCGCAACGCCATGCATGCCTCCGGGGTCGATCTGTTCCTCGACATTCACGGTGATGAAACCATCCCCTACGTGTTCATCGATGGCAGCGAGATGATCCCCGGTTATGCGACTGAACTGATTGAGAAGCAGGCGGCTTTCATCGCGCGCCTGCTGCAGATCAGTCCGGATTTTCAGCGCGAACACGGCTACGCGCCGGACCGTTTTTCCACTGAAATGCTCACGCTGGCGTCGAAATACGTCGGGTATACCTTCGGCTGTGTTTCGCTAACCCTGGAAATGCCATTCAAGGACAACGCCAATCTTGCCGATAATGTGTATGGCTGGAGTGCTGCGCGCAGCAAACGGCTGGGTGCGGCGCTGCTGGACGCGGTGCTGACGCATTGCGACGCTAGTCGGCGGTAAACGGTGGGGTGTATGTTTTGCCGGGCAACATAAAAACAAGCCATAAACCTTCAGGGAGAAACTAATAATGAATGCAACGAATCCGTATCAGGCGCCACGATCCAATGTCGATTTTCAGCATCAGGATACGGAATATGGCGAGGTCAAGGTGTTGTCGATCAGTGGGCGCATCGGGCGGTTGCGCTATCTGGGCTACTCGATGGCGTATGGTCTGCTGATTTATGTGGTGATGGGTGCGCTGGCAGGTGCCTCGATTGCAATGGGCGCGCCGCAAGGCTTGATGATGGTACTGATCGGCGTTGCGTATCTGGGTGTGATTGTGCTGGCAGTGATGTTGGCGATTCAACGCGCACATGATTTCAATATTACGGGTTGGCTGGCATTGTTGGTGTTTGTGCCGCTAGCGAATCTGGTGTTCCTGTTCATTCCTGGCACCGACGGCGAAAACCGTTTTGGCAAGCAACCCTCGCCCAATCGTGGCGTGGGCATCTGGGTGGCCATTATTCTCGTCGGCGTCATGCTGATCGGCATTGTGGCCGCCATCGCCATTCCGGCCTATCAGACGTATGTAAAAAGAGCCCAGGCCGCCGCACAAAGCACGATCCCCGTACCCGCACAGCCGCAGTAATTTCCCTTGCTCGACACTTATCGCGCCATCGAGACGCCGGAGGGCGTTGAGTTGCGCCTGCGCGTCGCCGGGCCGGTGGTGCGCAGCCTGGCTTGGGTGATTGATCTGCTGATACGCGGCGGCGTGTATGTCGTGCTCGCCATCGCCATGTCGCAGCTGGGTAAATTCGGTATCGGGCTGTTACTGCTCAGCCTGTTTCTGTTCGAATGGTTTTACCCAGTGCTGTTCGAGGTATACCGGCACGGCCAGACGCCGGGCAAGCGCGCGCTCGGCCTGCGGGTGGTGGACGACGACGGCACGCCGGTCGGCGGGTCGGCATCGATGATCCGCAACCTGCTGCGCTTTGTGGATTTTTTGCCGGTGATGTATGGCTTCGGGCTGGTGTCGATGCTGCTGCACGGTGACTTTAAACGGCTCGGCGACATCGCCGCCGGCACGCGCGTGGTGTATCAGGACGGCAAAAGTCAGCCGCCGACGGTGCCGAACGACGCAGCGCAGGCACCGCGTCAACGCCTGACGCTGGATGAACAGCGCGCGGTCATCGGTTTCGCCGAACGCGCGCGCAGTCTGTCGCCGGAACGCACGGCAGAACTGGCCGGGATCGTCGTGCCGCAGGCTACCCCCACGGCGGCGATTCACCAACTCTACGCCACGGCCAACTGGCTGCTGGGCAAACAGCGATGAAGCAGCAGGATTTCGAACAGCAGCACGATGCATTCTGGTCGCGCTTTGAAGCGCTACTGGCAGAGCTCGATGGTCAGCGGCCTGTCGCTCAGATCAAAGCACCCATGGGGTATGGCGCGTTTCCACAGGCTTACCGGCAAGTGTGCCACCATTTGGCGCTGGCCAGAGAGCGCCAATACGCGAGTTATTTGATTGCGCGGCTGGAGCGGTTGGTGCTGGACGGCCATCAACACCTGTACCGCGCGCGCGGTGTGTTCGGGTCGCAGTTGCTGCAATTCGTCGTCATCGATTTTCCGGCGCTGGTGCGTGCCGAGGCGCGGCTGTTCTGGTTGGCGGCGGCGCTGCTCTACCTGCCCGCGCTACTGATGGGGCTGGCGCTGCAATATGCGCCGCATCTGATTTACACCCTGCTCGATCACACTATGCTGGCGTCGATTGAATCGATGTACGACCCGAACGTGGCGCACGTAGGCCGCGCGCGCCAGTCTGACGGCGATTTCCTGATGTTCGGCTATTACATCAAAAACAATATCGGCATTGGCTTTCAGACCTTTGCCGGGGGCTTGCTGTACGGCCTCGGCAGCGTGTTTTATCTGGTCTACAACGGCCTGTTCATGGGCGGGGTGGCGGGGCATCTCTCGCGCATTGGGTCTGGCGCGACGTTTTATCCGTTTGTGGTCGGGCACGGCGCGTTCGAGTTGACGGCCATCGTACTGTCGGGTGCAGCCGGGCTAAAACTGGGGCTGGCGCTGCTGGCGCCCGGTAACCAGACCCGGCTGGCGGCGCTGCGCGCGGCGGCGCAGGTCAGTATCCGGCTTGTTTATGGCGTGGTCGGCATGCTGCTGATTGCGGCGTTTATCGAGGCGTTTTGGTCGTCCTCGCAGGCGCTGCCGCCTGCGGTGAAATACAGCGTGGGTGCGCTGTTGTGGCTGGGCGTGAGCGCCTACTTTGTGTTTTCGGGGCGTGGCCGTGCAGCTTGATGCGATGACCGTCGCACTGCGCCCGCGCAGCCATTGGGAAGCCATCGATCTCGGTTTCAGCATGGCGCGGCACAGCGCCCGCGCAATCTGGGGCGCGTGGTTTGCGCTGCTGCTGCCGCTCGCCGTGCTCATCCATCTGCTGTGCTGGACGGTGCCGTGGCTGGCACCACTGCTGATCTGGTGGCTCAAGCCGATGTTCGACCGCATCCCGCTGTATGTGCTGAGCCATGCGACGTTTGGCGACACGCCGAGCATCCGCCAAACGCTGCGCGGCGTGCTGCCGCTGTGGCGCAGGCATCTGGCGTGGGATCTGACGCTGGGGCGCTTCGACTTCGCGCGTTCCTTCGACATGCCAGTGCGCGACCTCGAAGACCTGCGCGGCAAGCTGCGTCGCCAACGCCTCGCCGTGCTGCAAAAAAAGACCCGCAGCGGTGCAGTGTGGCTGACGCTGGTGTGCCTGCATCTGGAATTCATTCTCGATATCGGCCTGTTCGTTTTGCTGTATTTACTGTGGCCGCATGACAGCCATCTGGATTTTTCGCGGCTGTATCTTGCCGACGACGATGCCTGGCTGACGGCGCTGCAATACACCTTTTATCTGGCAGCGATGAGCCTGATGGAGCCGTTTTACGTGGCTGCCGGGTTCGCGCTGTATCTCAACCGCAGGACGGTGCTGGAAGGCTGGGATATCGAGATTGCGTTTCGCCGCATGGCGCAGCGCTTGGCGCGGCTTGGCCAGCCGCTCGCCATACTGCTGGGCGTGCTGTGGCTGAGTCTGGTCGCTGTGCCCACGCCAGTAGGGGCTGCCGATGCTGCGGCACCCAGCGCGGCGCAGCTCAAGCAGCGCATCGCTGAGGTGCTGAAACAACCTGAGTTCGAGACCGAAAAAACTGAACGCCAATGGCAATACCTCGGCAAGACTTCCCTGGTTAAACCATCTGACCCGGCTTGGCGAAAATGGCTGGAAAAGTTCATTCCGGGGCTGGCGCGTGGTGTGGAAGTCGGCCTGTGGGTGGTGCTCGCCGTTGCAGTGATCTGGCTGCTGATGAAGCGTACCTACTGGCTGAAATGGTTTGCCATCCAGCGGAAAATCCCGGCGTATGCCGCCCCGGCGATGCTGTTTGGTCTGGACCTCCAGCCGCAATCGCTGCCGGATGATATTCCGGCAACCGCTTGGCAGCTGGGGCAGGCCGGACAAATGCGCGAGGCATTGAGCCTGCTATATCGCGGCGCGCTGGCGCATTGGGTGACGCACGGCATGGCGCGACCGGGCAGCAACGCCACCGAGGGCGATTGCATGCGGCTGTTTAACACCACGGCAACCCCTGAAGCGGACGCGTACTTTAGTGCGCTGACGCAGGCTTGGCAGCGGGTTGCTTACGCTGGACGGTCGCCGCAATCGGACGCGTTGCAGCAGTTGTGTGAAAACTGGGCGGTGCATTTTGGAGCCACCGCATGAGAACCTGGCTGCTGGGCGGCTTGCTCACCGTGTTGATGGGCTGGGGCGGCTACTGGTTTTACCAGAATTTTTCGCTGGTGGATCAGACCGTGCGCATCGGCTTTCAGGGCGAAGCGCTGACCAACCCGTTGCTCGCCGCTGAGCGATTCTTGAACAGTCCATCGCACCCGGTCAAAAGTCTGTCCCGTTTCGTCGAGCCGCCGTCCAACGTCATGCTGGTGATGACCGGCTCGCGTATTGAACTCGGCGCGCACCGCAGCGCCGCGCTGCTGGCCTGGGTACACGCGGGTGGCCAGTTAATCGTGGTGCCGGGCAATGTGCCAGATGACGCGGCCGGTGCCGAACCGGATGCGCTGTTGCAGCCGTTCAGCGTGGTGCGGGTGCCTGCAACGCTCAATCCGAAGTGGGTTTATTTGCCAACAGATGTGGTTTGGCCCGCCGCGCCGGATTTCATGCAGGTGTCGTTTGCACCCGGCTGGAAACTGCTGGCACGCGGCGTTAAGCCCGCATTCAGCGTGATGGATGAAACCGGCACCCACCTGATGCGCTTTAAATACGGCAGCGGCGCGGTGACGGTGCTGAGCGATGCCGGATTCATGCAAAACGACGCAATCGGGCGTTACGACAATGCGGCATTCTTGTGGTTTTTGACCCACACTCGACCCGCTGCGCCGATCTGGCTGGTGACGGCGGGCGACATGCCGCCGCTGTGGAAATGGCTGGGGACGCAGGCACCGCTGGCGCTGCTGAGTGCCAGCGTGCTGCTGGTAGCGTGGCTGTGGGCGCGTAGCCGACGCTTCGGCCCGCTGCGTGCCGAAGCGCCGCTGGCGCGGCGGCGTCTGCTTGAGCATATCGACGCGAGCGGGCGCTTTTTGTGGCGTCACGGCCAGCGTGCCAGCTTGCTGAATGCCGCGCGCAGTGCCGTGTGGCGCGTGCTGGAAGCGCGTCATCCGGCCTGGGCGCGCTTGCCGCAGGTGGCGCTGACAGCGCATTTGGCCGGACTGACGCAGGCACCCCCCGCCGTGTTGCAGCTTGCTCTGTTCGACCCTTACGCGCCGAATGAATATCAGTTTACCGAAGCCATCAGCCTGCTAGAGACGATAAGGAAATCACTATGAATGACACATCATTTTCGACCCCGGATAACGCGCCTGTCAGCAATCCGGTGGTGCAGGCCAGCGCCATCGCGCAACGCATGCGCAGCGAGATCGGCAAGGCGCTGATCGGCCAGGCAGACACCGTGGAGCAGGTGCTGATTGCGCTATTCGCTGGGGGGCACGTGCTGATAGAAGGCGTACCCGGTGTCGGTAAAACCCTGCTGGTGCGGGCGCTGGCCAAGACCTTCGACGGCGCATTTACGCGCATTCAGTTCACGCCGGATCTGATGCCGTCGGACATTACCGGCCACGCGCTGTACGACTTGAAAAGCGAGCAGTTCAGCATCCGGCGCGGACCGATTTTTACCAACCTGCTGCTGGCCGACGAAATCAACCGCGCGCCGGCCAAGACCCAGGCGGCGCTACTGGAAGTGATGCAGGAAAGTCAGGTGACCATCGAGGGCCAGTCGATGGCGCTGGCACCGCCATTCATGACGCTGGCGACGCAAAATCCGATCGAGCAAGAGGGCACCTACCCGCTGCCGGAAGCGCAGCTCGATCGTTTTCTGCTGAAAATCCTGATCGGCTACCCCGCAGAGCATGAGGAAAAATCGCTGGTCGCCAGCGTCACCGCCGGGCAGACCGGCGACGCGCTCAACGTCGAGGCGGTGGCTACGCTCATCAAGCCGCACACCGTGCTGGGCATCCAGCGCGTAGTGGCAAGTTTGCGCGTCGATGCGGCGGTGAACGATTATGCCGTGGCCATCGTACGCCAGACCCGCGAGTGGTCGGGCATCGCCATCGGTGCCGGGCCGCGCGGCGGGATTGCGCTGATCCGCGCCGCCCGTGCGCGGGCACTGCTGGGGGGGCGCGATTTCGTCACGCCGGATGACGTCAAAGCCATCGCCATTGCGGCGTTGCGTCATCGCATTACCCTGCGCCCCGAGCTGGAAATCGAAGGCCAACGCACCGATGACGTGCTCGCCGCCATGCTGGAAAGCGTGAAAGCACCGCGCGCGTGATCCCGGCACGGCGCCTATTCCACCTATTGTGGGGCTGGCTGGTAATCGGCCTGGCGGCCGCGTTCTTTCCGTCGCTGGCGGCATTGTGGCTGACCTGCGGCGGGCTGATTGTGCTGCTGGCGGGCTACGATTTATGGGCGCTGCTGCGGCAACCGGCTGTTCAGGTTGAGCGGCACGTTGCGGGTACGCTGGCGCTTGGCGTGTGGAGCACAGTCAGGCTGCACATCCAGCATGCGTGTAACCGTGCCGTAACGTTCGCCATCGTCGACCACCATCCGGCGCAGGTTGACACCCGTGGCATGCCGGCGCACGCGGTGTTGCCCGCCTACGGCTGGGTCGAATTGCGTTACGAGATCCGGCCACTGGCACGCGGCGAACAGTGCTTCGCTGCGGTGCAGTTACGGCTGGCTTCGCGCTGGGGACTGTGGCAGCAGTCGCGCACGGCGGGTGAGGTCGAATGCGTCAAGGTTTATCCGAATTTTGCGGCGGTGACGCGCTATGCGTTGCTGGCGACGGATAACCGCTTGAGCCTGTTAGGTATTCGCCAGCGCCAGCGCCGGGGCGAGGGGCTGGAATTTCACCAGCTGCGCGATTACCGCAGCGGCGACATGCTGCGCCAGATCGACTGGAAAGCCACCTCGCGCCTGCACAAACTCACCTCGCGCGAGTATCAGGATGAACGTGATCAGCAGATTGTTTTTTTGCTCGACTGCGGGCGGCGCATGCTAGCGCAGGATGGCGAGCTGAGTCACTTCGACCACGCGCTCAACGCCGTGCTGCTGCTCGCTTACGTGGCGTTGCGGCAGGGCGATACGGTGGGCTTGATGGGCTATGGCGGGCGACCCTGCTATATGCCGCCGGG
>DMQT01000254.1:8549-9617 GCA_003455595.1 Betaproteobacteria bacterium | reverse complement strand
GCCGGTTCGTGCAACGGCTGCGAACTCGAAATCCACGCCCTCAGCAACCCATATTACAACCTGGAAGGGCTCGGCATTCAATTTGTCGCCAGCCCGCGGCATGCGGACATGCTACTCGTCACTGGCCCGGTTTCGCGGCATATGGAGACTGCCCTGCTGCGCACTTATGCGGCCATACCGGAGCCGAAACTGGTGGTGGCGATTGGCGATTGCGGCTGTACCGGAGGCCTGTTCGGCGAGAGCTATGCAAGTCTCGGGCGCGTGTCTAACGTGATCCCGGTGGATATTGCTGTTCCGGGGTGTCCACCCAGCCCGTTTGCGCTAATGCAGGGCATCCTGACGGGAATCAGTCGCGACAAGGGCTAAGACCGGTAGGCTGAAACCGGAAAAGCGGCTAAGCACGCCGCCAACGCGTCGATGTGCAGGTCCGTCGCAGGCCGCAATTGGAACCGGTCAGAATTCGTTCTGAAGCTTTTTGTAACCCTTCACTAGCGCAATATTGGTTTGCGCCACGTCTTCGGAGAAGTCTTTTTCGCTGAAGCCGACCTGCTTGATGGTGGAGAGGTCGGAATCGGCGTGGATATTGGTGGTGGAGGGGATGTGGAAACCGTCGGGCAATTCGACGCCTTCGACCACTGAATTGTGGCGAACGGCGCAGCTATTACCGACTACGCAATTAAACAGCACCGAGTTGAAACCGATAAATACGTTGTCGCCCACCACGCACGGGCCATGAACGATGGAGCGGTGCGCGATCGACGTGTGTTCGCCTATCTGTACGCGCGCACCGGATTTGGAGTGGATCACCACGCCGTCCTGAATGTTCGAGTTGGCGCCGATGATGATGGGCTCCATGCCGCCGTGTTCATCCACTTCGTCGGCACGAATCACGGCATACGGGCCGATAAAGACATTCTCGTTGATGAACACCTTGCCGCAGATGATGGCGGTGGGGTCGACGAAAGCAGATTCATGAATGACGGGCAAGTCGCCGCTGGGATTTTTACGGATCATGAGCGAGTTTCTCCATTCGGTAGTGCCATATTGCATTGCTTAAAGATTCGCGCC
>DMQT01000254.1:6187-8532 GCA_003455595.1 Betaproteobacteria bacterium | reverse complement strand
GGATAGATGGTATCAATCGGGCGCGACTTGGGCGGGAAAATGGCATCTTTGCCAATAGCGTCCAGATAATGGCCTTTTTCCAGCAAGGCGTGGACACCTGGTTGCATGCGATAAAAATACAGGCCACCCCCCATTTTGCTGCGTCGCTTGGCCTCTTGCACCAGCATTTCGGCACCCGCCACGTCAACAAAATTCATGCCGCCCGCTGCCAGCAGCACGCTCTTCTGCTGAGGATTGAATTCGTCGATTTGCTGCAGGGCCTGCTGTACATGGTTTACCGCGCCAAAAAATATCGAGCCATGCAGGCGCAACATCTTGAGTTGTGGACATTCAGGGTGATCGCCTACCGGCACGTAGTAGTGGCTGGCTGGATCCGGATCGGGCACCACTGTCACAATAGACGGACGCGAGGTGCGATACAGGTAGAGCATGAGCGACAGCATGATGCCGAAGAAAATGCCTTTTTCCAAGTCGATCAGCGTACCGATAATGGTCACCAGCAGCACTGCCGTTTCCTGTTTGCTGGTGTGGAAGATGGAGTGAATATGGTGGAAATCAATCAGCCCGTAGGCCACCAGGAACAGGATACCGGCCATCGCCGCAGTCGGCAGGTAAGCAGCCAGCGAGGCCACGACCATGAGGATCACCACCAGGAACAGCGATGAATACACGGCAGCCAGCGGCGTTTTTGCACCGGCTGCATAATTGACGCCGCTGCGGTTAAACGAGCCACTGGACGGATAGCTGGAGAAGAAACTACCAAATAAATTGGACAGGCCCTGGCCGACGAACTCTTGATTGCCGTCGATGCGTTGCTCGGATTTTACCGCGATGGCGCGCGAGATTGACACCGCTTCAGTCAGCGCCAGCATGGTGACGATGAGTGCCGGGAAGATCACCTGGCTAATAGCTTTGAGGGAAAAGTCGGGCAGGGTGAAGGGCGGTAGATGCGCGGCCAATGCGCCTACGGTCTTGATGTGGGTAACGGCCTCGCCACCGGCATAATGGTTGATGATGAGCGCGGCAATACTGCCCACGACCATGGCAATAATCATGTACATTTTTGGCAGCAGATTGCGCATGATGATGCCGGTAATCAGGGTGATGGCCCCTACCGCCGTGACGTACGGATTGATGCGGTCGAACTGCAGCACCACCTGGTGCAGAATTTCATGAAACGGCAGGCCGCGTGCCATGTTCAGGCCGAGGAAACTCTTGATCTGGCTGGCGGCAATCAGTACCGCCGCGCCCGCAGTAAAGCCGATCACCACGGTATGCGAAATGAAGTTGACCAGCGCCCCCATGCGCGCCAGTCCCATGATGAACTGGAACAGGCCGGTCAGGAAAGTCAGCGTCAGCACCAGGCTGATATATTGCGCCGAGCCGGGCTCCGCCAGCGGCGCGACCGAGGCGAATACCGCAATCGAAATCGCTGTGGTCGGCCCCGATACCAAATGCCAGCTGGAGCCAAACAGCGCAGCGATGATGGCGGGCACCATCGCTGCATACAGCCCGAACTCGGGCGGCAAGCCCGCAATGGTGGCGAAAGCGACACCCTGCGGCAGCACGATGAGTGCGCCGGTCAAGCCTGCGGTGAGATCGAATTTGCTTGTATCTCGATTGACCATCGGCCACCAGCGCAGGAACGGGAATACTTTATAGAGCCAGAGATTGCAGGCGAGCATGTTTTTCAAGGAGGTACCTCGGTATTGGTGCAGCGTGGGTGCGCTTGAATTTAAGCAGATAAACGGCGGAATTATCTGATATTTGGCCGCTTACAGCAAATGCCGGGCTGCGCTTGCGTGGTCTGGCGCGGCGCATTCGGCTAAACTAGCAGCCTTGCCCGCATTCTGAATTGCCATGTCCTATCCGTATTTACCCCTGGAAGAAGCCATTATTGCCCTGCGTGCAGTGTTGCCGCTGGAAGCCCCTGCCGACGTGGTACTGAGCCGTTATTTTCGGGAAAACCCGATGCTCGGCATCAAGGATCGGGCGTTTATTGCTGAATTGGTATTTGGCGTGCTGCGTCGCCTGCGCTCGCTCGAAGCTGCAGTAGGCAAGTCGACACCGCGCGATTTGGCGCTGGCCTGGCTGGTGCGCGTGCAGGGCATGAATCAGCGCCAGCTGGAACCGCACCTGTCCGCGCCGGAGCTGGAAAAAGTAGCGCATATCAAGGCGCTGGATCTCGCCGCACAACCGCTGGCGGTGCAGTGGGATGTGCCCGATTGGCTGGCTGAACGCTGGCTGGCGGTCTATGGCGAGGCAACCGCCGCGCGGCTGGCGCAAGCGTTGATGCGCCCGGCGCCGCTGGATTTGCGCGTGAACAGCTATCTTGCCAAACGCGA
>DMQT01000254.1:2734-6144 GCA_003455595.1 Betaproteobacteria bacterium | reverse complement strand
AAACTCAAGCCACGCCTCAAGCGCTCGGGCTTGTCCAACATCACGCCGCAGCTGATCAGCAGTGAGAACGATATCCGCATCAAGCGTCTGGCAGGCAAAATCGACCGCGTGCTGGTGGATGCGCCATGCAGCGGATTGGGCACGTTACGCCGAAATCCCGATCTGAAATGGCGCCAGTCGCCCGACAGCGTGGTTGAGTTGACGCACAAGCAGCTGGCGATTCTGACCGCAGCGGGGCGGCTGGTGAAAAGCGGCGGTATACTGGTTTACGCCACCTGCAGTACCTTGCCGGAAGAAAACGAGCAGGTGGTTGAGGCTTTCTTGGCTGCCAACCCGCGCTTTGCGCTGAAAAGTGCGGCGGAAGTGTTGCAGCAGCAAAACATCGCGCTGGATACCGGTGAATACCTGCGCCTGAATCCGGCCGACCACGCCACCGATGGTTTTTTTGCTGCGGTGTTGCAGGCCAGCTAAGATGTTGCGCTGGCTTGCGCTCAGCCTGATGCTGGCCGGCAGTCCTGCAGCCTGGGCGCTGCAGGACGCCGCAATGACGCCGCGTGCGCTGCCTGCCGTGGGTACGGGTACGATACAGGTGGCATTTACCCCCGGCGACGATGCGGCGCGGCTGATTATTCAGGCGATTGGGCAGGCGCGCCAACGCATTCGTGTGCAGGCCTTCAGTTTTACCCATCGCGGCATTGCCGATGCCTTGATTGCGGCGCAGCAACGCGGCGTAGCCGTCACGTTGATCGTCGATCCGCAGCAAGCGGAACGCATTCCTACCAGTGTGGTGCATTATATGGCCGATGCCGGCGTGCCGGTGTTCTACGATGCCGATCACGCCAGCGCGCACAACAAAGTCATGGTGATCGACGCGCATACGGCTGCCGTGGTCATTACCGGCAGTTATAATTTCACCCATGCGGCGCAATATAAAAATGCCGAAAACCTATTGATAGTGCGCGGCAACCCAGCGTTAGCCAAAGCGTATGCGGCCAACTGGCAACGCCATCGCGACCACTCAAGTTCATACCAGCCATGACACGTCCCGTCCCGCTTGAAAATCTGCTGTCGCAATTACTCAACCAAACCCACCAGAATGAACTGGGCTGGCAATTAATCGCGCTGGTCGCATGCGGCCTGATGGCCTGGGGCATTACACATTGGCTGTGCAGGCGTCTGGGCGCGATTCAGGACGGCTGGAAATTTGGCGTAGAAGGCCTTAAGCGCATCGGCCTGCCGCTGGTTGGATTGTTGCTTGTATTGATGACGCGCGCCGTACTCAGCGTCTGGGAGCCGGTGCATGTGTTGAATCTGGTCGTGCCGCTGCTGGCCGCGCTGGTGCTGGTACGCATGCTGGTATATATGCTGCGCTACGTGATGCGCACCAACGAAGCGATTCAAACCTGGGAGCGTGTGATTGCCTGGACTATCTGGGTCGGTCTCGCGCTATACATTAGCGGCGTGCTGCCGCGCATCATGCGCACGCTGGATTCGGTGTCGTTCGATGCGGGTAATCGGCATTTTTCGCTATTGCTGCTGATTGAGGCCGTGGTGGTCATGGTGTTGGCGGTGATCGGTGCGCTGTGGCTGGCGCAATTCATCGAAGCGCGGTTGATGCGCGTGTCACGGCTGGATCTGAATTTGCGTCTGGCGCTGGTTAAAGCGACGCGCACGCTGCTGATTACGCTGGGGGTCTTGTTCGCCTTGCCAGCGGTGGGCATCGACATCACCGTGCTATCAGTGTTCGGCGGCGCGCTGGGCGTAGGGTTGGGGCTGGGGCTGCAAAAAATCGCCAGCAATTATGTATCCGGTTTCATTATTCTGCTGGATCGCTCGATTCGCCCCGGTGACATGCTCACGGTGGGAACCGGTTACGGCGAGGTCAGCCAGATCAATACGCGCTATACGCTACTTAAAGCACTCGACGGCACCGAAATCATCATCCCCAACGAAACCCTGATTACCTCCACCGTCATCAATCATTCGCTCAGCAAGCGCGATATTCGCCTGGCGATTCCGATCCAAATCAGCTATGAGAGCGATTTAGAGCGCGCCATGCTGATTCTCAAGACGGCGGCGCTTAACCATGCGCGCGTGCTGCGCAATGACAGCAAAGAAGCGCCCAACGTGCTAATCAAGAACTTCGGCGACAATGGCATCGACCTTGAATTGGGCGTGTGGATTACCGATCCGGAAGGCGGCCAGGCCAACCTGCGGTCCGAGTTATACATGGAAATCTGGAAAAATTTTCGTTCTGAAGGCATTGAAATTCCCTACCCGCGGCGTGACATTCATATCATTAAGGATGTGACTTGAGTATCCAGTCGAATATTGCAAGCATGTTTCTGTTACACTGCGCAGTGCAGGACATATATTAGGATATTGCTATCTTGATTGAGCTTTCTGCATGCTGCGTTTTGCAGCCATTCATTTGAGGTAGAAAAAACTATGGATTTATTAGCATACGGTTTGGTTGGACAGCTTCCCTGGTGGGGGTATGTGCTGGTTGCGCTGGCATTGACCCATGTCACCATTGCCGCCGTCACCATCTATTTGCATCGTCATCAAGCACACCGCGCGCTTGAATTGCATCCGATTGTCAGCCACTTTTTCCGTTTCTGGTTGTGGCTGACCTCCGGCATGGTCACCAAGCAGTGGGCCGCCATTCACCGCAAGCACCATGCGAAATGCGAAACCCCGGAAGATCCGCACAGCCCGCAAGTACTGGGTCTGAAAAAAGTGTTTTTTGAAGGCGCAGAATTGTACCGCGCCGAATCAAAAAATCAGGAGACCATGGACAAATATGGTGCTGGTACGCCGGATGACTGGCTCGAGCACAAGGTATATTCGGGTAACAGCGCCAAAGGTATTGTGCTGATGGCAGTGATCAACATCGCCTTGTTCGGGCCAATTGGCCTGACTATCTGGGCCGTGCAAATGGCCTGGATCCCGGTGACGGCGGCTGGCATCATCAACGGCGTCGGGCATTTCTGGGGTTACCGCAACTTTACCTGCGAAGACGCGAGCACCAATATCTCGCCGTGGGGCATCCTGATCGGTGGAGAAGAGTTGCATAACAACCACCATGCCTATGGCAGTTCGGCCAAGCTGTCGAACAAGTGGTATGAGTTCGACATCGGCTGGATGTACATTCGCATGATGGAAATTGTCGGCCTCGCCAAGGTTAAGAAAGTCGCTCCGCGCGTACGCATGACCAAAGGTAAGGCGGTGTGCGATCTGGATACCCTGCAAGCGATCATCACCCATCGCTACGACGTGCTGACGCGCTACACGCGCACGGTAAAAGGCGTGTATGCCAATGAAATGGGCAAACTCAAAACCACCATGCCGCAGCTCAATGAAGGCAGCATGGTAAAACAGGTGAAGCGCTGGTTGCATCTGGATGCGGC
>DMQT01000254.1:0-2547 GCA_003455595.1 Betaproteobacteria bacterium | reverse complement strand
GAGCAGTTGCTCAATCAGTTGCAGGACTGGTGTCATCGCGCTGAAGCGAGCGGTATTGACTCGTTGCAGGCGTTCTCACGCAAGTTACGCTGCTACGCCTGAGTATCTTTTCAGCTCGGCATGCCGGGCCAATTTAAAACCCGCTCTGGTAGCGGGTTTTTTATGCCTGTCGTGTCTTGGTTTAAATAGCGGCAGGCCCATTACACCATTACATACGCCAAGCCCGTCCCTTTCGCAGGCAACAAAAAACCCGCTACTAGAGCGGGTTTTTTGTTTGGCTGAATGGGATTACTTCAGCTTGATTTCCTTGTACAGCACGTGCTTGCGAGCCTTGGGGTCGAATTTCATGAATTCGAGCTTTTCTGGCGTGGTGCGTTTGTTCTTGCTGGTGGTGTAAAAGTGTCCAGTACCTGCAGTGGACTCCAGTTTGATTTTTTCACGGATTTTGCTAGCCATTTTTTAACCCTTTAAACCTTCTCGCCTTTGGCGCGCATTTCTTCGAGCACAACTTCAATGCCCTTCTTGTCGATGGTGCGCAACGCGGCAGTGCTCACGCGCAGGCGAATGAAGCGATTTTCGTTCTCAAGCCAGAAACGGCGCGACTGCAGATTGGGCAGAAAACGACGTTTGGTCTTGTTGTTGGCGTGGGAAACATTGTTTCCCGACATCGGCGCTTTGCCGCTAACCTGACATACACGGGCCATAATGACCTCCCTACGGAATTCGGAAACCGCGATTTATACCACAATTTATTCGCTTGCGTCAAAGCAAACCGCGTTCTGCAAATGACATGGCACAGCCGTTGCCAACAATAAAGTGGTCAATGATATTCACGTCGATCAGCGCTAGCGCGGATTTCAGTGCCTGCGTCAGGGTTTCGTCGGCGCGGCTTGGTTCGGCCAGACCGGAAGGGTGATTGTGCGCCAGGATCAGCGCGGCGGCGTTGTGCGCCAACGCGCGTTTGACCACTTCGCGTGGATACACGCTGGTTTGCGTCAAGGTGCCGCGAAACAATTCTTCCACCGCCAGCACGCGGTGTTGCGTATCCAGAAATACCACGCAGAACACTTCATATGCTTTGCCCGCCAGCGCGAGGCGCAGGTAATCTCGCACCGCCGCCGGCGACGCCAGCGCATCGCCCTGACGCATTTCCTCGGCCAGCGCACGCCGCGCCATTTCCAGCACTGCTTGCAACTGCGCGTATTTGGCGTCACCCAGGCCGTGTACTGCACAAAACTCCTTGCGGCTGGCGGCAAACAGCCGGGTCAGGCTGCCAAACTGCGTGACCAGGTCACGCGCCATATCGACAGCGCTTTTGCCCGCCACGCCAGTGCGCAGAAAAATCGCCAGCAATTCCGCATCAGAGAGTGCCTGGGCACCGCGTTGCAGCAGCTTTTCTCGCGGGCGGTCATCTTCAGGCCAGTCGCAAATCGCCATTTATTGTCCTCTTCCCGTAAAATGTCAGACTTATCAATTATTAAGCGCGTTGCGCGCGGGGCTATCATGCCGCATTTGCAAACTAAACGCATCCTACTCGGCGTTACCGGCGGGGTGGCCGCCTACAAAGCCGCCGAATTGACACGGCTGCTGGTCAAGGCCGGTGCCGACGTGCGCGTGGTGATGACCGAGGCGGCGACGCATTTCGTCACACCGCTGACGTTCCAGGCGCTGTCTGGCAAGCCGGTGTTGACGCAATTGTGGGATGTCGGGGCCGACAATGGCATGGCGCACATCGATTTCTCGCGTGACGTGGACGCGCTGCTGATCGTCCCGGCCAGTGCCGATTTCATTGCCAAGCTGGTACATGGCGTGGCCGACGACCTGTTATCGACCTTGTGTCTGGCGCGCGCCTGCCAACTATTCGTGGCGCCCGCGATGAACCGGCAAATGTGGGACAGCCCGGCCACCCGGCGCAATATTGCGCAATTGCGTGCCGATGGCGTGACGCTGTTCGGTCCCGCCAGCGGCGCCCAGGCGTGTGGTGAAACCGGCCCAGGGCGGATGCTGGAACCGGCTGAATTGTTGGCGCAGCTGGCTGCCAGCTTGCAGCCTAAATCCCTTGCCGGAAAACGCGTCCTGGTCACAGCCGGGCCGACCGTTGAGGCGCTGGACCCGGTGCGGGCGCTTACTAACTTGAGTTCCGGCAAGATGGGTTACGCGGTGGCGCAGGCGGCGCAGGCGGCGGGTGCCGAGGTGGTGCTGGTGAGTGGCCCGACGTGTTTGACTGCACCTGCCAATGTGCAACTGGTTGCAGTACGCAGTGCTGCGGACATGGCTGCAGCAGTGGATGGCGCGCTGGGGGGCGTGGATATTTTCATCAGCGTGGCGGCGGTTGCCGACTATCGGCCCGCGCAGCCGAGTGAGCAGAAACTCAAAAAATCGGACGCACCGCTTACGCTGACGCTGTTGCCAAACCCCGACATTCTGGCTGATGTGGCCAGCCGCGCCGACGCGCCGTTCTGCGTTGGCTTCGCCATAGACCAGCAGATTTTCGCTTTCAGCTGCGAAGCCAACGCAGAACGGCGCGTCGGCGCGGCTGGCCACATC
>DMQT01000310.1:382-3737 GCA_003455595.1 Betaproteobacteria bacterium | reverse complement strand
CCCGGCATGATGAAGGTGCGGCCGATGTAGCGGTTCTTGATGAACCCCTCACGATAAGCAATCCCCAACTGATTGGCGAGCTGCAACGCACTCGGACGGCTGGTGTCAGGGATTGGGATCACCACGTCAATCTGCAGATCCGCCCAGTCGCGGCGAATTTTTTCCGCCAGACTCTCACCCATGCGCAGACGGCTTTCATACACCGACACGCCATCAATCACCGAGTCCGGGCGCGCCAGATAAACGTATTCGAAAATGCACGGAAAGTATTGTGTTTTGTCAGCGCACTGCAGGCTGTGGAACTGCCCGGCTGCGTCGATGTAAATCGCTTCGCCTGGTGCAACATCGCGCATCACCTTGAAATCCAGCGCATCAATCGCAACGCTCTCGGACGCCACCATGTACTCGGTGCCTTCGGCGCTCTGACGGCTGCCGACAATCAACGGACGGATGCCGTAAGGATCACGGAACGCCAGCAAGCCGTGGCCGGCAATCATCGCCACTACCGCGTATGCGCCCTTGCAACGCCGATGCACGCCGGAGACCGCCTTGAAAATGCGTTCCGGGCTGAGGCGCTGGCTGTTGCCGACCTCGACCAGTTCATGCGCCAGCACGTTGAGCAGGACTTCGGAATCCGAGCTGGTATTGACGTGGCGCAGATCGAGGCGAAACAAGTCTTCCTTGAGCTGATCGACGTTGGTCAGATTGCCGTTGTGACCGAGCACGATGCCGAACGGCGAATTGACATAAAACGGCTGCGCTTCGGCGCTGGATGCGGCATTGCCTGCGGTTGGATAACGTACATGGCCGATACCGGCATTGCCCAGCAGATTGCGCATATCACGCGTGCGGAACACGTCGCGCACCAGTCCGTTCGCCTTGTGCATGTGGAAAGTATTGCCTTCGGCAGTCACGATGCCTGCCGCATCCTGACCCCGGTGCTGTAGCACCAGCAGACCGTCGTACAGCATTTGATTGACTGGACTATGGGAAACGATGCCGAGTATGCCGCACATGATAATTACCTGTAATGAATGTGGTTGGCCAGATCGACCGGTAACCACGGTTTAACCGCGACTGCGAGTGTTTGAAACGCATCCGACAGCATTGCCTGCCGCCATACGTCCGATTTCGGAAATTCGGTCAAGCCTGCCAGCAGCACCAATATGGTGACGATTACCATGCCGCGCAAGCCCCCGAAAAAGATACCGATAATTCGATCCAGCACGCCCAGACCCAAGGCCTTGATGGATTCCGACAGCAACAGGCTTAACAGCATGGCCAGCGCCATCACCACCACGAATACCAGCAAAAACCCGCCCAGATAACGCAACGACGGGTTGGTCACGAATGCGGGCATCCACTGCGCGGCAAGCGCAGCAAACGACTGACCCGCGATAAATGCCACAATCCAGGCCGCCAATGACAACACTTCCTTGACCGCACCCCGCAACAAACCCAGCAACATCGAAATGGCAATAATGCCCAGGATTACAAAATCCAGATTATTCAACGTTTACGGCTCCAGACTGACCACGCTGGCCTGTATACCCAACAAGGCAATTTTGGCTTGCATCTGCTCTGCCTGCGAGCGCTGTTTGAACGCGCCGGCGCGCACCCGTGTCGTGCCATTCGGCAATGACTCGGTATAGGTGGTGATGCCGCCCGCTGAGAGTTTTGCGCGCAGTTGTTGCACATTCTCGGCGCTGGAGAACACCCCCAACTGCACCACGAAATGCCCTGCTGCAACGGGCTTGGATTCAGCCGCAGGCTTGGGTTTTGGCTTTTCGGCGGATGGCGTGGGTGGACCGGCCTCGGCTTGAGCCGCTTTATGTGGCACCGGTGGTTTGGCTGCTTCCGGCTTGGCTTTGGGTATGACGGCCTCAGCGGTTTTCGCTGGCGGTGCCATAACGGCGCTCGCCGGTTCAGGCTGCGGCACCAGTTCAGCCGGTTGCGGCGCGGCTGGCACGGGTGCGGCTGGCGCTGGCTGAGCCGGTGCCTGGCGCATCTGCGCGACCGCTGGCAGTGGGGCTGTGGTTTGCGACGGGATGGTGATTTCGATATCGCGATCCAGTGGACGCGGTGCCTGATCCAGCACCATCGGCAGCACAATGGCCGCAATCAGCAGCAAGGTGGCCGCGCCCAGCAAACGGCGGCGTGCCCGTCTGCGCATGCGCAGCTGTTCTTCAGAAGTGGCTTGAATGGCCATAAGTAGGGGATTTTCCTGTTTCAGCCGTGCGGGCAATCGTGGTGCAGTTGCAGCACGCGCGCAACGGTGTAGAAGGAACCAAAGGCGCAGATTCTATCATTTTCCCGGGCGAGTTCACAGGCAAGCTGCCATGCTTCGGTGATGTTTTGACATGGCCGAACCTCGCCGACGCTACCCGCCAGCGCCGTCGTGAGTTGCTTGGTGGCAGCACCGCGCGGCACTGCCAGACCGGCCACCAGCCAGATGTCAACGACACCTGCCATGGCGGCAGCCACCCCGGCGATGTCCTTGTCGGACAGCATTGCCCATAGCGCCAACGTTTTGCCCTGACAAGGACGTGCCTGCAAATTTGCCGCCAGCGCATGTGCCGCATGCGGGTTGTGGGCAACATCCAGGATCAACTCCGGCGGTCCCGGCACGACCTGAAACCGCCCTGCCACCTGCGCCTGACGCAAGCCCTGGTGCATTGCGGCATCACTGACCTCGACCTGAGGACGCAGTGCATCCAGCGCAGCAACGGCGCAGGCGGCGTTATTGAATTGATACGCGCCGGGCATGCGCGGGTTGGGCAGGTCATGGTGGGTCAGGCGTCCGTTGAAATGCCACACTGTCGCCTCGCGTACGAAATGAAATACGCTGCCAACGCAATCCAATTGCGCACCAATACTTGCGGCGTGTTGCAGCAAGCTGTGCGGCGCATCCAGGTCGCCGCAGATGGCAGGACGTCCGGCGCGGAAAATACCGGCTTTTTCATAGCCGATCAGTTCACGCGTGGTGCCCAGATAATCGGTGTGATCAATGTCCACGCTGGTGACGATGGCGCAATCCGCATCGAACGCGTTGACCGCATCCAGCCGTCCACCCAGCCCGACTTCCAGCACCGCTACCGCCATGCCTGCGCGGGCAAACAGCCACAGCGCGGCGAGTGTGCCGAATTCAAAATAGCTCAGAGAAATATCGCCGCGCGCCACCTCTATGGCCGCAAACGCAGCGCACAAATCGGCATCTTCAACTTCATGCCCAGCGATACGTACACGCTCGTTGTAACGCAGCAGATGCGGCGAGGTATAGCAGCCGACGCGGTAGCCCGCCGCCATCAACATGGCTTCCAGATAGGCGCAGGTCGAGCCCTTGCCGTTGGTACCG
>DMQT01000310.1:0-171 GCA_003455595.1 Betaproteobacteria bacterium | reverse complement strand
GAGATACGCCAGCCAATCCGCCAGACTGGCGTTGCGTGCTGGTGCCACTACGCTGCTGCGGGCAAGCGCTGCATCATGGTCAGGATGCTGGCCAGCCGCGCGCGCATTTCACGCCGGTCGATAATCAGGTCGATGGCACCGTGTTGTTGCAGGAATTCGGAACGCTGGAAG
>DMQT01000171.1:2760-4062 GCA_003455595.1 Betaproteobacteria bacterium | reverse complement strand
GCGCAGGGATATCATTTTGCACAGCCGATGCCCGCCGAGGAATTCTCGCGTTATCTTTGTGGTGTGCAGTCGCGTTTTAAAGCGGCGACATAACGGCTCAGCAACAAGTTGACCAAGGGCGGCCCACCACTGATCGCCTTTCTGCAAATACAAATAAGGGCGGTCCGTTTTGCCCGTGCAGCAGACCTTCATGCCATGCTCAGCATCGTGATTTCAAGTCAAATCTAAAATCCGTCCCCCCGTAATACCCCCGTCTTTATACAAGCCTCAATCAAACACCACTGTCTTGTTTGCATACAGCAGCACGCGGTTTTCGCTGTGCCAGCGCACGGCGCGCGAGAGCACGATTTTCTCCAGGTCGGCGCCGCGGCGGATCAGGTCGTCGAGGGCATCCCGGTGTGAAATTCGGGCCACGTCCTGTTCGATGATGGGGCCGTCGTCAAGTATTTCGGTGACGTAGTGGCTGGTCGCGCCAATCAGCTTCACGCCGCGTTCAAACGCGCGGTGGTAGGGGCGCGCGCCGTGAAACGCGGGCAGGAAGGAGTGGTGGATATTGATGATGCGGTTGGGGTAGTGGCGGATGAAGTCGGCGGACAGCACCTGCATGTAGCGCGCCAGTACGATGAAATCGACGTGGTGGTGGCGCAGCAGGGCGAGTTGGGTTTTTTCGGCCTCGATCTTGTCGTCCTTGGTGACCTCGACGTACTGGAACGGCACTTTGTAGGCTTCGGCCAGCCATTGCATGTCGTGGTGGTTGCTGAGAATGAGCGGGATGTCGCAGTGCAGTTCGCCCGACTGATAGCGGTACAGCAGGTCGGCCAGGCAGTGGTCGTAGCGCGAGACGAATATCGCCATTTTCGGGCGATAGGCCGAGCGCGCCAGCCGCCATTGCATGTCGAAGCGCTGGGCGATGGGGGCGAAGGCCAGCTCGAAATCGCTTAAATCCAGCGTAAAGCCGGCCAAATCCCATTCCACCCGCATCAGGAACAGCTTGAGTTCAGCGTCCTGGTGCTGGTCGGCGTGCAGGATATTGGCGTCGTGCTGGTAGAGAAAATCGGCGATGGCGGCCACCAGACCTTTCTGGTCGGGGCAGCTGATGAGCAGGATGGCGGTGTTTTGGGCTGTCATGATGGTTTGGAAAATTGTTTAGCCACACAGGTCACAGACAAGGATAGGGCTTTGCTGTGGCTGCGGTGGTGGGTCATTGGCAGGGGGTTTTTTTGCATCATAGCGAGTCTGGCACATGAACTGCAAACACAATATTTGCTAGCCGGTTGATTCCTAAGCATTTCACCCGAAGCG
>DMQT01000171.1:1345-2685 GCA_003455595.1 Betaproteobacteria bacterium | reverse complement strand
AATTGTGTATAAGCTGTGGGTAAACCAGCGTAATCCATTAACCAGAATTCCGGGAGACTCTTCATGCAGCTTGCCACGCCTGCTTCCACCGACAGCCCGTTCCGTACCCCGCTTGAGGGTGCCAGCGAATCCAGCCAGCCCAGCGCGTATGCCGATCACAAGATCATCCGCCGCAATGGCTCGGTGGTGACGTTCGAGCCGTCCAAAATCGCCATTGCCATGACCAAGGCGTTCATCGCCGTGCATGGCGGTCAGGCGGCAGCGTCGGCGCGCATCCGCGAGCTGGTGGACGGCATGACCGCGACGGTGGTGCAGGCCTTGATGCGGCGTCAACCGCACGGCGGCACGTTCCATATTGAAGACATCCAGGATCAGGTCGAGCTGTCGCTGATGCGTTCCGGCGAGCACGACGTGGCGCGTGCTTACGTGCTGTATCGCGAAAAGCGTAATCAGGAACGTGCAGCGCAAAAGGCCGAAAACGCGCAGCAAACCGTGCTGCACGTGATTGAAGATGGCGTGCGCAAGCCGCTCGACATGGTTGCGCTCAAGGCGCTGGTGGATACCGCATGCGAAGGTCTGGGTGCCGAAGTGAGCGCCGCGCCGATTCTGCAAACCGTGTTGCGCGACCTGTACGACGGCGTGCCGATGGTCGAGGTAGAAAAGGCGCTGGTGCTGGCGGCGCGTGCCGGCATCGAGCAGGATCCCGGCTATGCGTTCGTGAGCGCGCGTTTGCTGCTCAATTCAATCCGCCACGAAGTGCTGGGGCGGCTGGTGTTGCAGGCCGACATGGCGGCGACTTACCTCGACTATTTCCCCGCCTACATCAAGGAAGGCATCGGTGCTGATCTGCTGGATGCACGTCTGGCGCAGTATGACCTGCCGCGTCTGGCGCAGGCGCTGGACGCCGGGCGCGACCTGCAGTTCGGCTACCTTGGTCTGCAAACCCTGTACGACCGTTATTTTCTGCACATCGAAGAGCGCCGCATCGAGCTGCCGCAGGCGTTCTTCATGCGCGTGGCGATGGGACTGGCGCTGAACGAAATCGACCGCGAAGCGCGCGCCATCGAGTTCTATCAGGTGCTGTCCAACTTCGATTTCATGTCGTCCACCCCGACGCTGTTCAACGCCGGTACCCAGCACAGCCAGCTGTCGTCGTGCTATCTGACCACCGTGACCGACGACCTCGACGGCATCTATCAGGCGATCAAGGAAAACGCCATGCTGCAGAAATACGCAGGCGGTCTGGGCAATGACTGGACGCCGGTGCGCGCGCTGGGCAGCCGCATCAAGGGCACCAACGGCAAATCGCAAGGCGTGGTGCCGTTCCTGAAAGTGGTCAA
>DMQT01000171.1:501-1250 GCA_003455595.1 Betaproteobacteria bacterium | reverse complement strand
AACTGGATTCCCGACCTGTTCATGAAGCGCGTGATGGAAAACGGCGACTGGACGCTGTTCTCGCCGTCCGACGTGCCCGATCTGCACGACAAATACGGGCGCGCGTTCGAGACCGCGTATACCGGCTACGAAGCCAAAGCCGCCAGTGGCGAGATCAAGTATTTCAAGACGGTGCAGGCCACCCAGCTGTGGCGCAAGATGCTGTCTATGCTGTTTGAAACCGGCCACCCGTGGATCACCTTCAAGGACCCGTGCAACATCCGCAGCCCGCAGAGCCACGTCGGCGTGGTGCACTCGTCCAATCTGTGTACCGAGATCACGCTGAATACCTCCGACACCGAAATCGCCGTGTGCAACCTCGGTTCGGTCAACCTGGTCGCGCACCTGAAAGACGACGGCCAGGGCGGCAAAACGCTCGACATGGACAAGCTGCAAGTCACCATCCACACCGCCATGCGCATGCTCGACAACGTCGTCGACGTGAACTTCTACGCCGTCGGCAAGGCGCGCAATTCCAACCTCAAGCACCGTCCGGTCGGGCTCGGCATCATGGGTTTCCAGGATTGCCTGCACGAAATGCGCGTGCCCTACGCCAGCGCCGCAGCGGTGGAATTCGCCGACCGCTCGATGGAAGCGGTGTGCTACTACGCCTACTGGGCGTCGACCGAGCTCGCCATCGAACGCGGCCGCTACGCCAGCTTCACCGGCAGCCTGTGGGATCGCGGCATCCTGCCGCAGGATTCGCTCAA
>DMQT01000171.1:0-425 GCA_003455595.1 Betaproteobacteria bacterium | reverse complement strand
GCGCGCATCAAGCAGCACGGCATGCGCAATTCCAACTGCGTGGCGATTGCACCCACCGCGACCATTTCCAACATCGTCGGCGTGTCGGCGTGCATCGAGCCCACCTATCAGAACATCTACGTGAAATCGAACCTGTCGGGCGAATTCACCATGTCCAATCAGTACCTGGTGCGCGACCTCAAGGCGCTCAAGCTGTGGGACGAAGTGATGGTCGGCGACATCAAATACTTCGACGGCTCGCTCGCCCGCATCGACCGCATCCCGGCCGAGCTGCGCGCGCTCTACGCCACCGCGTTCGAGATCGAAACCAGCTGGGTGGTGGAAGCCGCCTCGCGCCGCCAGAAATGGATCGACCAGGCGCAGAGCCTGAACATCTACATGGCCGGCGCGTCGGGCAAAAAGCTCGACGAAACCTACAAGCTGGC
>DMQT01000128.1 GCA_003455595.1 Betaproteobacteria bacterium | reverse complement strand
GCTAAAACACAGGATCAGGCAGAGCTAATCGTTCATCGTTTAAGCGAGGCGGGTGTATCGACTGCCGATATCTCAGTGCTATTGCCTGACCGCAGCGGCAGCCGCGATTTTGCCCACGAGCAGAACACCAAAGCGCCCGAGGGTGTGACGATGGGCGTCAGCGCGGGCGGCATTACGGGTGGTGTACTTGGCCTGCTGGCTGGGATTGGCGCTTTGGCCATTCCGGGTGTGGGACCGTTTATCGCCGCCGGCCCGATCATGGCCGCCTTGAGCGGCGCTGCCATCGGCGCAACCATCGGGGGTATTGCCGGGGCATTGGTAGGGTTGGGAATACCCGAATACGAGGCGAAGCAATATGAAGCCAAAGTAAAGGAAGGGAATATCCTGATTTCAGTTCACACGCGCGGCAGCGATGATATCAAGCGCATTAAAGAAATAATGAAAGATACGCAGGCTGAAGATATAAGCGTGACTGGAGAAGAAAAATTGAGTGATGCCAACAGATTGCCTGGCAGTGGTCAGACTTTATAAGTCGCAATCTGATTTGCAGCGTATATGCTTATTAACCAGGGAGCAATATCATGGGAAAATACATCATTGGCTGGATACTCGGTGTACCTACGGTCGTTTTGGTAATTATCTATTTCTTCATGCACTGATTATGTAATGCGAGACAGCATTTATTTTAAGTCCATCTGAGTAATTAATTCGTCAGGAGATATATATCATGGAAACAAACTTCAACAATCCGTTAGCCTCTGGCAATTCAATCGGCGGCTCGATTGACGCAACCTCGGCCAAGGCGCATCAAACGATAGACCAGATGTCGGACGCCGCTCGGCCGGCGGTCGATCGTGTCGCTACCGGCGCGCATCTGGCGGTTGATAAACTGGCTGGTGCCGCAACCAGCGCAGCTGAAACCATGAGTGTACGGGGCCAGCAGCTCAAGGAAGCGCAGACGCGCATCACTGCAAATTGTCGCAGCTACGTGCGTGAAAATCCGATGGTGTCAGTGGGGATTGCGGCAGCGGTGGGCTTTGTGTTGAGCCGTTTGTTCAAACGCCGTTAAGGGCATTTTGGCTATCATCGTTGCCCAGCGTAGCGCGATGATAGCGAAATGTTTGCTTCAGATGTCACTCTGTGTGCCCAATTAACGCACCATCACTTCCGGCAACAGCCGCTCAAACTCCGTTTTCACTACTTGATAGCATTCGCACGCGCGCGCCTCCACGCCCGCACGATTCAGCACGGTAATGCGTCCACGGTGGTACTCGATCAGGCCCGCGCGCTGCAGTTTGCCCGCTGCCTCGGTTACCCCTTCGCGACGCACCCCAAGCAGGTTGGAGATCAATTCCTGCGTCATGACCAGCTCATTTGTGTCTGAGCGATCCAGCGTTGACAGCAGCCAGCGGCACAGTTGCTGGTCTACCGAATGATGCCGGTTGCACACTGCCGTCTGGGACATCTGGCTAATCAACGCCTGGGTATAGCGCAGTAACAAATGCTGCAATGCACCGGCACGGCGCCCGCCGGCACGATTGAATTCGTCCATCAATGGTTTTGCTTTCATCCGATAGGCATACCCGGCCTTTTGTACGACGGCTTGGCTTGGCGTGGTTGCACCACCCATGAATAGAGCAACACCGACAATGCCTTCATTACCGACTCCGGCGATTTCAGCCGTTGAACCATCTTCCATGATGTAAAGCAGCGATACGATGGCGGTGGTAGGGAAATAAACGTGGTGCAACTGGCTACCGGACGTGTAGATGACGTCGCCAAGTGCCAACGGAACGTATTCCAGATCAGGTAGTAGGTGTGCGTACTCATGCGCTGGCAAGGCAACAAGCAAGTAGTTCTGGTGGGGGTCATTTGGGTCTTGCGGGTCGGGCATACGCGATTCCTGAATATTTAACCATGTGGCAAGCAACAGGCTAGTGCAGTCCGATAGTAGTAGTGCACTGCCACTCTATCGATATCGGCACCTTATCATACCCCTTGCTGGATGGATGCTGACACCTGACTGTTTTTTTGAGTTTGTGTGTAACTACAGTCGCCAACTTAATTTGGGTCAGCTATCGCTTGTTTTCTGGCAGACATTCAATAACAGGATAAAATCCCCCACTGCCATTCTGGCGCTGTTTTGTATTCTACATAATCAACCGGCTGGAGCTTTCAGCACCATGAGTTACACCGCAGACTCGATCTCCGTCCTCAAGGGACTGGAACCCGTACGCCACCGCCCGGGCATGTATACGCGCACGGATTGTCCGCTGCACATCATTCAGGAAGTCATCGACAACGCCGCTGACGAGGCGCTGGGCGGCTATTGCAAGCGCATTGCGGTGACGCTGCACCGTGATCGTTCGGTATCCGTAGTGGATGACGGACGCGGTATTCCGGTGGAAATCCACCCGGTCGAAGGCGTGCCGACGGTGGAAGTGGTGTTCACCCACCTGCACGCGGGCGGCAAGTTCAACAAGGGCGATGGCGCATCGGCCTACCGTTTTTCCGGCGGTCTGCACGGCGTCGGCGTGTCGGTGACCAATGCGCTCTCGACCCGGCTTGAGGTCGAGGTGACGCGCGCGGGTGCACGGCATCAAATTGTTTTTTCCGGCGGCAAGGTAATAGAGCCGTTGCAGCAGATCGGCGATGCGCCGAAAAAAGCCAGCGGCACGCGCGTACGGGCGTGGCCTGATGTCAGTTTTTTTGATTCGCCAACGATACCGCTGGCCGAGCTGGAACGCCTGCTGCGCAGCAAGGCGGTGCTGTTGCCGGGCTTGCAGGTGTCGCTCAGTATCGAAGATGGCGCCATTACAAACTGGTGCTTCGCCAGCGGCATGCAGCAATACCTGGCCGAGCAGATTGAAGATGAATTCGCTGCGCCGATATTCACCGGCGAAAAATACGCCGCTGCCGGAGACGAAAATTTCGCCTCCGGCTCGGGCGCAGCGTGGACGCTGTGCTGGACCACCGAGGGCGGCCTGGTGCGTGAATCCTATGTCAACCTGATTCCCACCCCGGCCGGCGGCACCCACGAGGCGGGCTTGCGCCAGGCCATGTTCGAGGCGCTCAAGGGCTTTGTCGAGCACCATGCGCTGCTGCCGCGCGGCGTCAAAATGGCTGCAGAAGACGTATTTGCCCGCGCCAATTTTGTGCTCGCCGCGCGCGTGCTCGACCCGTCGTTTCAGGGGCAGACCAAGGAGCGCCTGAATTCGCGCGATGCCGTGGCGCTGGTGGCGCGCATGGTGCGTGATCCGCTGGAGCTATGGCTCAACGAGCACCCGGACGAAGCGCGCAAAATCGCTGACCTGGCAATACGCGCGGCGCAAGCGCGCAGTCGCGCCGGGCAGAAAATCGAGAAGCGCAAGCAATCCAGCGTGACCATATTGCCGGGCAAGCTGTCGGATTCTCAGAGCGAAGACACCACGCGTAACGAGATTTTTCTGGTCGAAGGCGATTCCGCAGGCGGCTCGGCAAAATCCGGCCGTGACAAGGAATTGCAGGCGATCCTGCCGTTGCGCGGCAAGGTGCTGAACACCTGGGAAGTCGAAGTCGGCAGCCTGTTTGCCAACCGCGAGGTACACGATATCGCCGTGGCGCTCGGCATCGACCCGCACCGCAGCGACGCCGCCGACAGCGTATTGAGCAATCTGCGCTACGGTAAAGTCGTCATCATGACCGACGCTGACGTGGACGGTTCGCACATCCGCGTACTGCTGTGCACCTTGTTTTACCGCCATTTCCCCAAACTGATTGAACACGGCCACCTGTATTTTGCCCAGCCGCCGCTGTACCGGCTCGACGTGCCGGGCCAGGGTAAACGCCATTTGGCGCGCAAACTCTACGCGCTGGACAACGCCGAGCGCGACGCCATTTTCGACCGCATGCAAGCTGAAGGCATCAAGCCCGACAACATTGGCATCTCCCGCTTCAAGGGACTGGGTGAAATGAACGCCGAACAGTTGTGGGAAACCACCATGTCACCCGATACCCGCCGCCTGATCCGCATCCGCATGCCCACTGCCGATGCGGCGCAACCAGTGCTCAATATGCTGATGGGTAAAAACGAATCCGCCGGTCGGCGTGCCTGGATGGAAGCCAACGGCGCACTGGTCGGCGCAGAGATTTGAGTAAGAGATGAGTATGAAACCGATAGACGATTTATTTGACGACACCCTGTCAGCTGATACACCCCCGCCCGTGCCGCCCGCTGTACCAACCGTTGAAATGGACGACGACGGCGAGAGCATTCTGCTGCACGATTCCGCCGCACGCGATTATCTTGAATACGCCGTTGCCGTGGTCAAAGGCCGCGCGCTGCCGGATGTGAAGGACGGCATGAAGCCGGTGCAGCGGCGTGTGCTGTTTGCCATGCGCGAGCTGGGATTGTCAGCCACCGCCAAGCCGGTCAAATCGGCGCGGGTGGTAGGCGACGTCATCGGTAAATACCACCCGCACGGCGACACCTCGGCGTATGACGCGATGGTGCGTGTCGCCCAACCGTTCTCACTGCGCTACCCATTGGTCGATGGCCAGGGCAATTTCGGCTCACGCGACGGCGACAATGCGGCAGCGATGCGCTACACCGAAGCGCGTCTGACGCCGATTGCCGAACTGCTGCTGGGGGAACTGGGCGAAGGCACGGTGGATTTTCAGCCCAACTACGACGGCTCGTTCGACGAACCTGCGTTTCTGCCTGCGCGGTTGCCGTTTGCATTGCTCAATGGCGCGTCCGGCATTGCGGTGGGCATGGCGACCGAAATGCCGTCGCACAATCTGCGCGAGGTGGCTGCCGCAGCCATCCACATGCTGGAACACCCGAATGCCAGCATCAGCGAGCTGATGACACACATCCCGGCACCCGATTATCCGGGCGGCGGACAAATCATTTCATCGCCTGCCGACATCGCCGCCGCCTACACCACGGGTCGCGGCAGCCTGCGCGTGCGCGCGCGCTACGAAATTGAAGAAATGGCGCGCGGCGCCTGGCAGGTAGTGTTCACCGCCTTGCCACCCGGTGTGTCATCGGCCAAGGTGCTGTCAGAAATTGGCGTGTTGCTCAATCCGCAGCCCCGCCCAGGCAAGAAAGCCGTCGAGCAGCCGGTGGCACAGTTGAAGGCCCTGTTCGCCTCGCAACTTGAGCGTGCGCGCGACGAATCGGGCAAGGAAGACGACATCCGCCTGGTGTTCGAGCCCGCCAGCATCCGCCAGGACCGGGATGAATTCGTCACCCTGCTGCTCACCCACACCAGCCTGGAAACCACCGCCCCGATCAACCTGGTGGCGGTCGGCATCGATGGCAGGCCATGTCAGAAATCGCTGGCGGATCTGGTCGGCGAATGGTGCAGCTTCCGGCTGAAAACGGTGCGGCGGCGCACTGAATTCCGCCTCGAAAAGGCCAACGACCGGATTCATATCCTCGAAGGTCGGCACATCGTCTTTTTAAACATCGACGAAGTCATCCGCATCATCCGTGAATCGGATGAACCCAAGCCTGCGCTAATCGCACGTTTCAATCTGTCGGACCGGCAGGCCGAAGACATCCTCGAAATCCGCCTGCGCCAGTTGGCGCGTCTCGAAGGCATCAAGATCGAACAGGAACTGGCCAAGCTGCGCGAAGAAAAAGACGCGCTGTTAAAACTGCTGGGTAGCGACGCCCGGATGCGCAGCCGCGTCATCAGCGAAATCAAGGCCGACGCGCAAAAGCACGGCGACGCCCGCCGCACCCTGATCCAGCCCGCGCTGATGGCGTCACGCAGCGATAGCGCTGCCGTCGCCGACGAACCGGTGACGCTGATCGTGTCGGAAAAAGGCTGGGCGCGCGTGCGCCAGGGACACGGCCTCGACCTCTCCGGCGTGCTGTTCAAGGACGGCGACCGCCTCGCAGCTGCGCACGAATGTCGCTCGGTTGAATCGCTGGTGATTTTATCCAGTGAAGGCCGCGCCTACACCGTGCCCATCGCCAGCCTGCCGGACGGGCGCGGCATGGGTGCCCCGCTCACCTCGTTCGTTGAAATCGGCAACGGCAAAATCGCCCATGTCTTAACCGGCAAACCGGACGACAGCCTGCTGGTTGCCAAGAGCTCCGGCTACGGCTTTGTCTGCCAGTACGCCAACCTGTTGTCACGACAAAAGGCCGGCAAGGCATTTCTCAGCGTGGAAGACGGCGCAAGCATCCTGCCGCCGCTGTCTATAGGTACCGAAGATCATGTCGCCACGCTGTCCGAAGACGCCCGCCTGCTGGTGTTTCCGCTGGATCAGGTCAAACGCCTGGCCGGCGGCAAAGGCGTGCAACTGATGGGCTTGCGCGACAAGGAAGCCCTGCGTGCGATCACCGTCACGCAAGGCGAAACCGTCACCGTACACGGTGTGTTCCGTAACAAGCCCAAGCGAATCGAATCCGAGCCGCGCCACCTGAGCCAGCGGGCGCGGCGCGGAGCGGGGATTGCGGCGATTAATCAGGCGGGGTTTAAGGCGGTGGGTTGATGAAGCGTGATAAAAAACAGCTTTGTAATGCGTGGTTTATTTCAGTCAGGAACTGAATGACTCAAGAAATTGGATTTGTGTTGGATTACAGATGCACGAATGACTCGATTGTGCCAAGAGTGGAAGTTCGTGCTGATAATGGTGACCGTCTCTTTGTCGACAATGCGGACGGTCGGTGGAAATGCTTGGTGGTTTGCCAATGCCTGCTTTCCAGAACCATAATCCAATGGTCGCTATGTGCCAATAACGGTCATGCGCCAAGTAGTATGGAATGACTGATTTGTATTAAAAGCGGTCGTTGAAAAGAAACGTGTGATGGGAGGGACGCCTCTATGCATAGATATATAGCAGCCCAAACCAGCCGGTCAATGTACCCAATTGCAGTTGTTCAGTATACTGGGGAGGGGTGTGGGCAATCAATCGGGGATGGTATTTAGATCGTCAACCACTAACCGTTCAGCGGAAACGACAGCCTTACCTCCGACTGACGGGCTTAACGCTATATATTGCTCTGAATGCGCTTACCAGTCCTACTGATACTTCGGGCGAGCGCTTCATGCGTTCACTACAGGTTGAGATATCCAGCATATTCGTTGCGTATTTACCCCCTCCTCGTTCCTGCGGTTTTTTTCTCAAAGTGTCCGCAGGATTTGCAGGCGGGTATTACCTTTTCTCGAAGGGTAGACTTTCAAGCACCACACCAGGAATGGAGAATTGGCGATCTCCTGCTGGACTCGCGTATCGTACGGAAAGTTTCCATGCATTACCCGACTTGCCCCAGATATCCACAATAAAAATATTATGTCGTGCTTGCCGTTTCCACAAA
>DMQT01000328.1:7820-8047 GCA_003455595.1 Betaproteobacteria bacterium | reverse complement strand
GTGAGGCGGATGACGATGTTGCGCAGTTCGCGCACGTTGCCGGGAAAGTGGTAGTCCTCCCACATCTGGCGCGCGCGCGGATCGAGCTCAAACGGTTTGACGCGTGCTTCACGCGCATAAAACTCACGAAAATGTTCGAGCAAACGGATTTTGTCTTCACCCAGCTCGCGCAGCGGCGGCACATTGATGCCGAACACCGACAGGCGGTGATACAGGTCGGCGCGGAA
>DMQT01000328.1:0-7784 GCA_003455595.1 Betaproteobacteria bacterium | reverse complement strand
ACGCGCAGCAGCTTGGCTTGCAGTTCCATCGGCAATTCGCCGATTTCATCGAGGAACAGGGTGCCATCGCTGGCGTCTTCAAAATAGCCGGCGCGGTTGGTGGTGGCGCCGGTGAACGCACCTTTGCAGTAGCCAAACAGCGTCGGTTCGACCAGCGTCGGTGAAATGGCCGCGCAGTTGAGTGCGAGGTAAGGCTTGCGTGCGCGGTCGGAGAGTTTGTGCAGGCTGGCGGCGACGAGTTCTTTGCCGCTGCCGGATTCGCCTTCGATCAATACCGGAAACGGTGCGTTGGCGTATTGGGCGATCTGCTGTCGCAGGCGGTCGAGGTTGAAACTGTTGCCGACGATCAGGCTTTCGGCCGCCGGGGCTTCGACTTCGGCACTGCGTTCGGCATCCTGTATCAGCAGCGCGTTGAACAGCAGCGACTTGATCTGCTCGGGTTCGCACGGCTTGCCGACAAAATCTATCGCGCCGAGTGCGCGCGCATGGCGCGCATTGGTTTCGTCGTTCTGTCCGGACAGCACCAGAATCTTGATGCCGGGCGAGTAACCGAGCAGGTCGCTGATAAGCTGGAAACCTTCATCGGGCTTATGCGGCAGTGGCGGTAATCCCAGATCGACCAGCGCCAGTTGCGGCGGCGCGTCGAGCTGGGTTAGCAAGCTTTTGACCTGATTGCGCGAGTCGGCGACAAATACTTCGAAATCGCGTGATAAAACAAAATTCAGGGTGTCGGTGATGAGCGGGTCATCGTCCACAATCAGTAGGCTGGGTTTGCCATTGCTGCCAGGTAAGCTCACATTCATTCCTCTCTGCACTTGTCGGTATTGTTCTGAGCAATTGTGCCAGATTGATGCGTGCAGGTGTAGGTTTATGGGGCGGGGTTTTGACCGCAGGCAGGGTGCGTATATGTTAGAATTATCAGGCTTTTTTACGTTTTCGGCTGCGCGCCGGCGGCGTATTTTCCACCCACATAATATAGCGAATGGTATGAAAGATTTTATCGGTTTCCTGGTCGAGCAAAGTCGGCTCGACAAAATCGCTGTTAACCCGGCGCTGGACGATGCACTCACCCACCTGGATCACACGCTGGCGGGTTTGAGTGAATCAGTGCAGGTTGAATATAAAGGGCCGTTTGTCGGCGTAGAAACGCTCAAAGCGCATCAGCTGATGGTGTTGCGCCATGAATGGAAGATTCATCAGCCATCCTGGAGCATGAAGGTGTGCGTGGCTGCACCTGAGGCGAATTGTCGCGCCGAATGGCCGGTGCAGGGCGTGAGCCGGTTGCGCAAGGTTATGGTCGTGAAGGCGCTGCCTGAATTTTTTGCTGGATTCAGCGCCGCAGTTCAGGCAGCGGGCAAGGCCGACAGCCCGGCCGGGGTGCGTATTATCGAACTCGCACAACGGTTTAATCAGTCCTGACATGGACATTTGTCGCATCCCGCTGCTCAATCGGCTGTTTGCGTCGGGCAACACCCCGCCGGTGGCGGGCGCGCACGATTTGCCGACGGATTACACCGTGCAGGAAATCTCCGAGTCGATCGAACACCTGGTCGAGCAACTGGTGGCGGTGCGCCAGGAAGATCAGTTCGCGCTGCGCCAAACGGCAACATCGCTTTACGCGCAGGATGCGGCTTCGGCACCTTATATCACGCGCTTGGAGCAGCACTATCTGGCATTGCCGCCGTATGTGTCGAGCGTTAGCGCGCGCCTGATTGCGGCCATCAGTGCGTATCGGGAAGAATTAGGCGAGACCTATCTGCACTGCATCAGTGGCGCAATGCAGCAAGTCGAGTCGGCGCTGCTGCCGTTGTTGACGCAGCGCGCGTTGTACCACCATGGCATGCAGATGAAATGGCTGTGGCTGCGTTATCAGGCGATTCCTGCGTATCTCTGGTCGCGCTTGCACAAACTTTATGGCATTGCGGAGAAGCACCGTTTTGCGCGCACCGGGTTGCCGCTGCCCTCGCCGGATCAGCCGCACGCCAGTTGCGAGACGCTGTATTTGCGGCCCCAGATATTGCACAGCTTGCGCCCGGACACCCTGCTGCCACGCGAAATCGAACTTGCATCGCGCTGGATTGCGCGCTGGGGGCAGAGCGTATTGCTGGATGATAGTTTAATGTCTGAAAAGCACAGCTACGGCGTCAATTTGAAGGGGCGTCACGCACCGCAACCGTTGGCGGCGTTGTCCGAGCCAGGTAATTACCGCTACTGGGGCGCCGGGCTGATGCTGGCGGCCATGCATGCACAACACGACGAGTCTGCGAATTCGATGCAACAAAAGTATGAAGGCTGGCGTGGCGCGTTGTGGGATAAGGTGGTGAACAGCTGGTCCGGGCGCGCGCCAATGCGGCGTCATCCGCGCAGGCTGCTGGACAACAAGCATACCGAGCTGTTTCTGGGGTTCGATCAAGTCCATCAGCAGGCTGAATCCCCCTTGCCGCAGTTGTCTGGCTTGCAGCGCTGCCAGTTGCGCGATGAAAGCACCGAAGGCTACTGTGTCATGGTGGATATTGCGCAAGGCATGCAGCTTGAAATCAACGCGCTGGTGGGGCTGGCGGCTGGGCGGCAATTGCTGATTGGCATGGTGTGCCGTCTGCGCCGCCATGATAATGGCTGGATCGAAGTGGGTATCCGTCGGTTGGCGGCCCATGCGGTGCCGGTCAAGCTGGAAAGCAACGCCATGTCGCACACGGTTGATGCCTTGTATGTGGCGTTGGCGGGTATCACGACCACGCCGCGGCGCTGTGTGCTGGTGCCCGCAAGCCACGCCGGGTTAGGCGGCCCATTGCGGCTGCTCAGCAAGGGGCGTCGACACCTGATTCGGTTGCGCCCCCCGATACGCGTCACGCATGATTATGTGTTGGCAGATTTTGACAGTATTGCGCCAGAAGCGGCCGCTGCATGACGCCGCCGCTGGTGATGGTGCATGGCTCAGAACCGGTGACGGCGTGCGTTATCTGGCTGCATGGACTGGGCGCGGACGGAGAAGATTTTGCCCCCGTGGTGCAGGCACTGGCTTTGTCGGCCGTGCGCTTTGTATTGCCACATGCCCCATCACGCCCGGTCAGCATCAATGGTGGTTATGTGATGCCCGCCTGGTACGACATCCATAGTCGGGATTTGAGCCAGGCAGAAGATGCGGAAGGCCTGAATCAGTCGCGCACGCGGGTGGCAGGGCTGATCGCTGAGCAGGTAGCAGCGGGTATCGCGCCCCAGCGTATTGTGCTGGCTGGATTTTCGCAGGGTGGTGCGACGGTGCTGTACAGCGCGTTGACGCTGGACATGGTGTTGGCCGGGGTGATGGTGTTGTCAGCATACATGCCGCTGCAGGCCAGCCTGGATCTGGCGGCAGCGCATCACGTGCCGGTATTCATGGCGCATGGCGCGTTCGATGAGGTGATTCCGATCGGATTGGCCGAAATGGCGCGCGACCGTCTCGAACAGGCGGGCTGGCCGGTAAGCTGGCACAGCTATCCGATGGCACACAGCGTATGCGAGGCCGAAATTGCCGCGATTCGTGGCTGGCTGGTGCGGTTATTGCAGCTTGCGTAGTCGCGCGCAGTAAGGTTCTAAGCTACAGTGGGTGTGAGCACTATATCCACGCCGACACGCATCCAGCCTTCACCTTTTTCTATCACCTCGCGCAAACGGATAATGGCTTTATGGTCGTTGACCGTGACTGCGAAACTGCGTCCGGAGGCAAATTGCGCAGCTTCCAGAATAATCTCCCCCCGGTCTCTATTGGTTTGTGAAATGAACAGTGCCGGCACTGGCAGGAGTTCGCTGTTGGTATCGACGCCATCCACGGTATAGCCATGCAGCGAGGAAGAAGGCTGCAGGCGCAGCATTAACAAATGCGGTTCGTGGGTCAGGATTTCGATACCGACCTGGCTCAGGCCGTCGGTGGCACGCGCCAAACGTCGCACCACGGCAAGTTTCCAGGGTTGGCTTTTGAGGGTATGCAGCGCCACCATGCCGCCCAAACGCAACCAGTCATGTTCATCGCTGGGTACGCTGGCGCCAAAGCCAAACTCGCTTTCATTTTCCATCACCCAGCGCTCATGCGGCGGCGCTTTTTCGGTGGGCTGGGTTATGGTTTGGCGGGCTCGTGAGCGCGTACTGTCGGTGACAAAGCCGTACAGATGCATGTCAATCATTTCATCGTACCTTATTTCTGGACTGGCATCGTGCAGCACATCAACCCCATTTCCACCCTGTTTCACCAGTGCACAGATTTCATTGAAACCGTGTACCACATCCACCCCATTTTTGATTATCGTGCGCACGCTCTTGCGCTGTTCTCGCTGATTGAGCGGCCCCCATTGGCGTTCAGCATAATCAAGCATTTCAAAGCAGTCGGGGATGCGGCAGTCTTCTCCCAGGCCCTGAAGCGCAGCCGTCTCGCCAGCTTGTAATGCGAGTCGGGATTGTTTGATTTTTTCTGTTAGTTCAGAGATATTCAAAAAACGGCACGATTCGGAAAATTCCGGGTTGCGAATGCGTCGAGCGCCTACCCCATCTGTCAGGTTGACATAGAAAGTATGGTCATCAGCGGCATACTGCGCATCATAATGGGTCAGATGTGCCCATTGATTGAGCCAGTTGTCAGCCATTTCGATCTGTTTTGGGTACAGCGCGCTGGCATCGAGTTGCGCCAGCAGCAAAGCACGCGTGTATTGTCCGGCACAGCATGCGGGACTGGCTTCCTGCGGGTATAGACTGAGCGCGTCCTTGGAAAAGCCTTCAAATTCAGCAACCCGATACAGATTGTGCAAGCGCAGCCAGAGTTTTGCCTCAGGCTTTTCGTAGCGGAAATAATGCCATTTGAAGACATTGCCGAAAGCGTGCAGGGTGCGCAGCGTGACCAGACTCATGGCTGGCTTGATGCGGCTGCCAGCCGGATTGGCGACATAGGCCATGATGAAGCCGTGATAGGCGCGCGCCTGTTCCCAATAAAATTTGTAGATGCTATGCCACAAGCGGCTTTCCATCACCCGTGACATGCGCGAGTTGCGCAGATATTGCTGGCACAACGCCATTTGCAGGGGACGCGCGGATATGTCCAGCTGCATCAGCACGTCGAGCCGGTCTTTAGTGTGCTGATCGGGTTGGCTATTGAACTGTACCAGTGCGCCCAATAGTTGCTCGTGCGCCGCCATGACATTGCCTGCCGGCAGGTCGTTGAACCAGCGTGACAGGGTTTTAAGGCTGCTCAGCGGGTCGTGCGGAGAAACGTCCCGACGTATTTTAGACAGGATGTTGAACATCAGAGCACTCCGGCCAGTATTGTCATTGAATAAAAAATAACCTGCAAATTTCATGCCAGCTATTCAGTTCCTGCACGCGGCGTGTCTGGCTATCGCTGCCGTGATGTGTTGCTGACAGCGTTATCTATTCGTCTGGCGTGACGAAAAGATAACGCATGTCTCAGTTCAGAGCCGACTGGCAAGCCAGTCGTGGACCGAGGCCAATGCCCGTGGCAAATTCTCGGGTTCCGTGCCGCCAGCCTGTGCCATGTCCGCGCGTCCACCGCCTTTGCCCCCCACTTGCTGTGCGACGAAGTTGACCAGATCCCCTGCTTTTACCTTGTTAGTCAAGTCACTGCTGACCCCGGCAATCAGACTAACGCGCCCATCTACAGCGCTGCCCAATACGATAGCACTGGATTTGAGCTTGTCGCGCAGCTTGTCCAGGGTTTCGCGCAGCCCCTTGGGATCGGCACCTTCCAGGGTAGCGGCCAATACGTTTGCGCTACCGATCAGCTTCGCCTGGGTAATCAGTTCATCACCTTGTGCGCTGGCAAATTTTGACTTCAGCCGCTCCAGCTCTTTTTCTACGGCTCGGGTGTGCTCCAGCATTTGCGAGAGCTTGGCGTTGATTTCACCCGGCTGTGCCTTGAGCGCCGTAGCGGCTTGATTCAGTTCGTCTTCACGTGCCTGGATGACTTGCAGGGCGCGATTGCCGGTCACTGCTTCGACCCGGCGCACGCCCGCCGCCACGCCGGTCTCATGCAGAATTTTGAACACGCCGATATCGCCGGTGCGGTTCACGTGGGTGCCGCCGCACAACTCGCGGCTGCTGCCGATATCGAGCACGCGCACTTCGTCGCCATATTTTTCGCCGAACAGCATCATCGCGCCGGTTGTTTGCGCTTCGGCAATCGGCATCACCCGCGCCCGGGTTGCCAGGTTAGCCAGAATTTCAGCGTTGACCCGCTCTTCTACCTGCCGAATCTGCGCATCATTCATCGGGCTGGGCTGGACGAAATCGAAGCGCGTTTTGTCGGCATCCACCAACGAGCCTTTTTGCTGCACGTGCTCGCCCAGTACTTCGCGCAAGGCCTTGTGCATCAGGTGCGTTGCGGAATGGTTGCGTACCGTGCGCAAGCGCGCCTCGGCATCGACCTGCGCCGCCGCGACATCCGCACGTTTCAGCGTACCGGTTGTGACCACGCCGTGGTGGCCAAATACCTGCGCCTGGATCTTGAGCGTGTCTTCGACGGCAAATACACCGCTATCGGTTTGCAGCACGCCGCTGTCGCCGGCCTGGCCGCCGGACTCGGCATAGAACGGCGTGTGATCGAGCACCACTACGCCGAGTTCGCCTTCGTTGAGCACCTCGACTTCGACGCCGTCCTTGTATAAGGCGAGGATGCTGCCGTTGAATGTCAGCGTGTCGTAACCGTGAAATACCGTCTCTGCACCTGAATAGGCCAGCCCGGCGCCGAGTTTGAATTTGCCCGCTGCGCGTGCCTGCGCCTTTTGCTGTGCCATGGCGGCATCGAATGCGCCGGTATCCACCCCGACGTTCATTTCACGGCAGATATCAGCCGTCAGGTCGAGCGGGAAGCCATAGGTATCATGCAGTTTGAACGCCAATTCGCCGTCCAGCAGGGTGCCGGCTGGCAGCGCCTTAAGCGCGGCTTCCAAAATGCCCATGCCGTGTTCTATGGTTTCAAAAAAACGCGCTTCTTCTTGCTGCAAGATGGCCATTACACGTGACTGTGCCGCCACCAGCTCCGGGTAAGCCGCGCCCATCGCAGTGACCAGCGCAGGTACGATCTGGAAGAAAAAAGCGTGCCGCTCGCCCAGTTTGTAGCCGTGGCGTATGGCGCGGCGGATTATCCGACGCAGCACGTAGCCGCGCCCTTCGTTGCCGGGAATCACGCCGTCAGTTATCAGGAAAGCGCACGCGCGGATATGGTCGGCGATGACTTTGAGCGAGTTGTTGCCAAGGTCTTCGGTATGCGTAGCATGGGCCGCTGCGTGGATCAGCGTCTGAAACAGGTCGATATCGTAGTTGCTGTGGACGTGTTGCATGACCGCCGAAATGCGCTCCAGTCCCATGCCGGTATCCACTGAGGGCTTAGGCAGCGGGTGCAGGGTGCCGCTGGCGTCGCGGTTGAACTGCATGAACACCAGATTCCAGATTTCGATGTAGCGGTCACCGTCTTCATCAGGCGAGCCGGGCGGACCGCCCGCGACTTCGACGCCGTGATCGTAAAAGATTTCAGTACACGGGCCGCATGGGCCGGTGTCACCCATTTGCCAGAAATTGTCCGAGCCACCGCTGGCCTTGTCACCAATGCGGATCACGCGTTCGGCAGGTACGCCGATTTCCTCGGTCCACAGCGTGTAGGCTTCGTTGTCGGTGTGGTACACCGTGATCCACAGCCGTTCTTTCGGCAAGCCGAGCTCTTCGGTCAGAAAGCCCCAGGCGAACTGGATGGCGTTGCGTTTGAAGTAATCGCCAAAACTGAAATTGCCCAGCATCTCGAAGAA
>DMQT01000187.1:806-3554 GCA_003455595.1 Betaproteobacteria bacterium | reverse complement strand
GTGCTGAAATAGGGCGCGGTAGGGTAGGAGGTATAGCGCGGGCCGGGCTTGCTGTATTTTTCCAGAAGTGCAAAGGATGCCTGCATGGTCAACTCTGATTTCCGCTGAAAGATTCAATTTATGAACGATGCTTGAAATAGCATTGTAGTTGTTTATTCTAAAAAGCAGTCGAAGGTCAATTTCTACAAATTAACCAGACAACTAGAGCAGGCGCATCGCGGGTTACGAGCATGAATTTGTCGAAGGCACTGCAAAAATTGCGCATAGAAGTTGGGCATTCGTGCAACTGCACCGCATTGATTTTCAGTAAGCTTAAGAAAACCGTAACGCTAGTTATGTATTCGTCATTAAACGTGTTGCGATAGCTGTGTAAAGGACGTCTCAGTTTCTTTGGATTGTAGGCCGCTCTGAAACGGAAAGGGCGAAGCTGCTAACACTCCGCATTCCCGATCCTGGTCGAAAAATATTGAACCTTGTCTCAAGGCACTTTCCAGTTCATGTCTCAGTTCTTATTGGGCGAGAACCCACTTGGTCATATCCTCTGCCTCGATTTTTGACATCTTAGGGTGAGCGGTCATCGGTGCACCGCCAGTTTCCTTGTTCCAATTGCCGTTCCCGCCCTTGATGATTTTCCCGGCGAGAGTGGCGATGGTGGCGGCAGGCGCCTTGGCGCCGTTATAGCGTTTGGCGACATCCTTGTATGCCGGGCCGATTACCTGATGATCTACCGAATGGCAGGTAAAGCAGTCGCTATGTGCCATCATGCTTTTTACCTTTGGATCTCCTGCCGCGTGCGCAATGCCGGATAACGGTAGTAAGGCAATCGCAGCGACGAACAGGTATTTTGCATTCATAACAATCTCCATAATAAAAATGACGTCGGTAAGGTACAACAAGCCGACAGGAGCCAGTCCCTTGCAACAAGGGTTCAATGGCAACCCGCCTGCTGTATTCAGGTTATAGAACCAGACCGCCTCTGTCCTTGATCTGCATCAAGATTTGTCGAGGTGACGAAATTAGCTGGTATGGGGAGTTAAGGTACGAAAAGCTGAAGGGGTATGTGGTGTGAATCACGCCAATTCCTTCCGCTGGGCTGCTGGTTCCACAGCGGGATACATCACCGATTCAGCCGAACTTGTACTGGATGCCATAGCCGCTGCGGGGGTATTCCCATTCCACATTGATATGGGTGTCGCAGACCACCCGGCAGGTGCCGCACTCCAGGCAGCCGTCGGTGATGAGCACCACTTTCCGGCCTTCCACGGTGTAGCAGCCGGCAGGGCAGCATACTGCGCATTGCTGGGCTGCGCAGCTTGTGGCGCAAATTTCGGGGTCTCTGATGCGGATGTGGGGGTTGTCCGCATCCAGCAGGTAGCGGTTCTGGAACAGGCTTTCTTCGACTTTCGCAGTCGTTGTCATCGGATTGCCCTCCACAGTTTGAAAGCGTCGCCCAACATGCCGAACAGCGTGCGGCGCTCGCGAAAACTATTGAAAATCGCGTTCTCCTTGGCCCGCTTGCCCTCGCCGTCCACCATGAGCAGGGTATAGGCGGAACGGTTCAGCAACTCGGGATAAGTGGTGAAGAACTGCTTGTTGGTGTGGAAAATATCCGGCAGATTCTTGTATTTTTTCATGTCATCCATAACAAAGCTGCCGTCCAATCTCTGTTTGTACGAAGCCAGATTGTGAGCGGTCATGGCCTTTTCCGCTGCGTATAACTCAATCACTGTTTCCGCCGCCATGCGTCCGGTGGTCATCGCCAGATTGGAGCCTTCGCGATGCACCGCGTTGACGAACATGCCGGAGTCCCCCACGATCAGCCAGCCGTCGCCGTACACTTGGGGAATAGCATGGTAGCCGCCCTCGGGGATGAGATGGGCGGAGTATTCCTTCATCTCTCCGCCTTGCAATAGCGGCTTGATGGCGGGATGCGCCTTGGTGCGTTCCAGCAGTTCGAAGGGGGTGGTTTTCTGGGCCATGAAATCGGACAGCATGCAGCCTACGCCGATGCTGATGGAATCCTTGTTGGCATAAAGGAAGCCGGTACCCATCATGCCCTGGGTGATCTTGCCCAGCATTTCGATCACCACCCCCTCGTCCTTGCCGATGTTAAAGCGGCTCTCCACCACGTCCCTGGGCAGGAAATGGATTTCCTTCACCGCCAGGGCGACATCTTTGGGCTTCAATTCCTTGCGGAATCCGGCTTTGCGGGCCAGTGTGGAATTCACGCCGTCGGCAAGAATCACCACATCGGCGTAGATCTTGCCGTGCTCTCGGTCCACTTCCACGCCGATCACCTTGCCTTGCTTGCTGCGTAGCAGTTCCTTGACGGTGACTTCGCAAATCACCAGTGCACCAGCTTCTCGCACTTTCTTCGAGAACCACTTGTCGAACTTGGCGCGGATGATGGTGTAGCGGTTGTGGGGCGGCTTGTTGAAGTCGTTGGAACGAAAAGTGGTGCCGATATAGGACTCGTCGTCCAGCACCCACATCCGCTGCTCGATGATGTGCCGCTCCAGCGGCGCGCTATCGCGGAAATCGGGAATGATGCGTTCCAGCGCGTCGGAGTAAAGGATCGCTCCCTGCACGTTTTTGGAACCCGGCGCCTCGCCCCGTTCCAGTTGCAGTACGGAAAGCCCCGCCTTGGCCAGGGTATAGGCGGCGGCATTGCCCGCTGGCCCGGCACCAACCACGATCACATCGAACTTTTGCGCGCTGGCGGCAGTCGCCAGTTTTGCGGCCTGAATC
>DMQT01000187.1:0-694 GCA_003455595.1 Betaproteobacteria bacterium | reverse complement strand
TCTGCCGAAACGCCTCGGTCAGAACGGGCAGTAGCGTCAGCGCATCGCCGACGATGCCGAGATGGGCGAAATCGAAAATCGGCGCATTGGGATCGTTATTGATGGCGATGATGCAATCCGCTCCTTCCATCCCCACCCGGTGCTGAATGGCCCCGGAGATGCCGACGGCGATATACAGTTTGGGACGCACGGTTTTGCCGGACTGGCCGACCTGCCGGTCCGGTTCCACCCAGCCTGCCTGCACCACCGGACGGGAAGCGCCCACCTCGGCGCCCAATACCTCCGCCAGATCCCAGACCAATTGAAAGTTCTCCGGCTTGCGCAAACCGCGGCCGCCGGCCACGATCACATCGGCGAAAGGCAGCTGGGGTTTGTCCCGGCTGTCGTCGGCGATGAATTCCAGCACCTTGGTGACGATGTCGTCTTCCGCCAGCGCCAGGGAATGTTCGACGATGCGCCCGGTGCGGCTTGCGTCCGGTTCCGGCATGGCCATCACCCGCGGGCGCACGGTAGCCATCTGCGGACGGTAGTTGAGGGTGACGATGGTGCATAGCAGGCTGCCGCCGAAAGTGGGGCGGGTAGCCAGCAGGCCGCGGTTTTCCGGATCGATGGTGAGCGCCGTGCAGTCGGCGGTGAGGCCAGTCTGCAGCGTGGTCGCCACGCTCCCCGCCAAATCGCGCCCCTGGGTGGTGGC
>DMQT01000143.1 GCA_003455595.1 Betaproteobacteria bacterium | reverse complement strand
GCGCCGACGTTGAAAATCTGAATCACGCCCTTCGCGTCGGTCGCAATACTCGAAAAGTTGGCGCTGTTGAAAATTGCGCTCTGCAGGTCCCCGGTTTTAAGCAAGGCCTCCTGGCGTTGGATCTCGGTGATGCCATCCGGCGTGGCAGCGTGATCGTCTGGAATAAGTGAATCGAGGGGGTTCTCAGACATGGGGTTACCTGCTTATTGGCGGTACATTTAAGACCGGTGGCTTTCTGATGAGGGTAACCCAACTCTGCTGGTACAGGATTGGGTATATACAAGAAATTACATGATTTCCAGCACTGTGATGGGCAAGGATACCCTGCATCAAGTGCTGTGTCGCCGAGTCTTTACGGCCAGCGTTTTGGAGGGCGTCACGCGTGTGCCCGGAGCACGGCACGCGGAACGAATCGGGTGCTGAATCAACCATAAATAACGGATATTTCAGGCTGCACCTCCAAGGCACGTGAGCGATAGTGGCACCCTACTTGACGAATTCACTGCCGTGGAACACCGCTAAAATAGTTACGTAAAACTGGAAATACAATGGTTCCTGCGCGTAGGCGGCCTGCTGCTCGCCAGGGGCTTATTGAGACGGCCCTCCGTGTGCGCTGAGGGAGACTGTGCGATGGCGCACGGACGCTTCAGAGACCACCGGATACACTGCCGTACCATCCGTCTCGCATGGGGCACGCCCAGGAGAAAGAACATGAACGAATATCGTCACCACGTGTCAGGCTTTTTTGCCCACCGTGCAGAAGCTGAAAGCGCGTTTTCCAGGCTCGTTGAGCGCGGGCTGCCGCGTGATCGGCTGCAGATCTTCGCAGCCGACTCGGCTGCTCCGGTCGCCTCTGCGCCGCAAGCAGAGAACAATGAAGTGTTGAAGGACGTGCTTGTAGACGGCGCAATCGGAACTGCGGTTGGCACCGGCATCGGCGCGCTTGTGGAAGTGGGGCTGGTGGCGGCGAGCGTGAGTCTGTTCGTTGCCAGCCCGTTGATCGCTCCCCTTGTGTTGATGGGCTGGGGCGCCAGCGTCGGCGCTTTAATCGGTGCCGCCGCTGGTGCCTCAGCCGGTGCCGGGAACAAGGAAGGGTGGTTATCGGACCTGGTCCGTGATGCGATCGCTAGCGGCCAGGTCGTGCTGGTAGCGGAGACCCAGACGCAGCAGGAGACCGCGATCGCACGGGAAGTCATGCAGGCTTCGGTCGGCGACTTCAAGGACATCAATATGGCGTGAACGTGATCGTCCTGCCGGACTGTAGCGTATTGCATCGCGTTGGCTTATTCGAGAACTTTCGAACTTCGCCAGGATGGCTGTGTACATTCTGACTCTTATCACGTATCACGCTGGTTCTGTCTGCAGTCCTTTCACCTGTGGCTTAGGATGGCAACCGAAGTTGATTGGCAAACCCAGGCGCATTCCTGTTACTTTCAGGTAATTCAGCTTTGTATGTCGGGTTAGCGCAGCGTAACCCGACAATCCACCCACGTCATTCATGCCCCACCCCTTGGAAATCCATCGATCCTTGTCCCCAATCCAACGGATACACCCCATCTTTAACATACCGGCGGAAACTGGAGTACGGCCATTCCATCAGCGGTCACCGTTGCGCCGTCACCAAGGTGAAAAAGAACGAACCCCCGAGAATGAATGCGCGTCGATAGTTCATTGACCACCCATGTCGGGTTACGCTGCGCTAACCCGACCTACGAAACTGGCGGCGCAGCTCGGTGATGCCGTCCGGCGTGGCAGCGTATTCGGCGGGAGTGAGGTTTTCAGACATGGTGTTACCTGTTGATGGGTGATGCATTTATCGGGGTGGGAAACGGTTGGGTTTCAGCGTGGCGGGGAGAGCGATACACCCGCTTGCAGCATGGCGGTCAGCGCCTCAGCGGTTATCGGGTGGCTGAAATAATACCCTTGACCCGCATCGCACTGTTGGGTCAGAAGGAACGCGTACTGTTCGGGTGTTTCCACACCTTCTGCAATGACGCGCAGCCTGAGACTTTTACCCATGCTGATCACCGCACTGACGATGGTGGCGTCGTCCGGGTTACCGGTCACTTGGTGCACAAACGACTGGTCGATCTTCAGCGTGTCAATGGGAAGTTGGCGTAAATAGCCCAGACTGGAATAGCCGGTGCCGAAGTCGTCTAGGTGCAGCCGCGCACCGGTGGCTGTGAGCGCCTGTAGCACAGCATTGCTGGACCGGACATCACGCATTAAGACGCTTTCGGTCAGTTCAAGTTCCAGACAAGCCGGATTCAACCCCGTATCTGCGAGGACGGTGCGTAAATGTTCGAGAAAGTCATTGGCGCGAAACTCAAGCGCGGAGGTATTGACGGCAATGATAATCGGCGGCAAGCCAGCCTGTAGCCAGGCCTGCGCCTGGAGACACGCAGTACGCAGCACCCAGCGGCCAATCGGCACGATCAGTCCGCAGTCTTCAGCGATCGATATGAACTGCGCTGGCAGCAGCAGCCCGCGTTGCGGATGCTGCCAGCGGATGAGTG
>DMQT01000130.1 GCA_003455595.1 Betaproteobacteria bacterium | reverse complement strand
GCAACAATGGCAGCGTCATCAGCAGGCCGATCTGGCGCGAAAACAGCGGCACATTGTCCTGCGTCGCGCCATACATCTGAAAAAACGCCACGCTCAAGGTGGCCAGCCCGGACAGCATGGTAAGCGCCATCACCGACAATATGCCACCGACAACGCGTGGCATGAATTCATATTGTATCGGGTCGATTTTGGCGTGTTCAAACGCAGCCAACTCGTTGTTTGTGTGCATCAGCGCTACTTCGGTATTGATGGCAGCACTCGAGCGTAACGCGACAAACAAAACCGACAGAAACGGTAGCAGTTCCAGCACCAATATATTTACAATCAAGCCGGGCACATACGCCGACAAACCGAAATTACGCGCTGTCGATACTATGATGCTGATCATCACCCAGCTGATAATCAGCGAATAGGCGAGAAAAGCAGGCAGTGGCTGCACTGCGGTAAAATAAATCTGCTTGACCAATATCCAGCGCGTTGCGCTATTGTAAGTGCGTGGGTTGAGAGCTGCGGCGAACAGGCGGTAGCCGAACAAGGCAAGCGCCATCAGTGAGTGCAGGCGGTTAAGGAAACCGCTACCGAGGTTTTCGATCAAACTGGCCAGCTGGTTCATTTGTGAAATTACGTTACATGCCGTCTGGGTAATCAGGTGCAAAGCGTACCATGTACTGTCATTCTGACGGCATTAGAATAAACCTGACAAACTTGGCCTGGAGGCACACATGAAGACGCAATATGGAATTGGACTGATCCTCGTTGGTGCGTTGTGCAGCGCGCTGGCAATGGCTGCACAAACCGGCACGCTGATTAAATCTGAATCGCTCTATGCAGCGCCCGCCGGTACCAGCGCGCGCGTCGGCAGCCTGTCGCGCGGCGCGCGGGTGAGTGTCATTAAACGCCAGGGCGGCTGGTTGCAGGTGTCGTCTGGCCGGAGCCAGGGCTGGGTGCGTTTGCTGTCAGTGCGCACTGGTGCGGCATACTCGTCGAATGCCGGAGCAGATGTCGTCGGGATGGCACAAATGGCGACGCGCAAGCGTCAGCCGGGGCAAATTGTCGCCACGGCAGGGGTACGCGGGTTGAATGAGGAGGACCTCAAGGAAGCGCATTACAGCGCCGACGGCATTGCCCAGCTGGATCGCTACAGCATCAGCGCCAGCGTGGCGCGCAGTTTCGCGGCACAAGGCGGTTTGCGTGCGGTCAGCGTGGTGTATTTACCGAACCCTCAGCGGGAGTATTAATCATGAAAACATCTATTCTGCTGCTGGCCTTGACGGCGGGGCTGCTTGGCAATAGCGCGCAGGCTTACGATTTCAACGATTTTCTCAAGCAGTTGCCCAGTCAGCTGGGTAAACAGCCCGAACCGGCCCAACCCGCACCGGCGCAGACCGATGCGCCGGCCAAGCAACCCAGCTTGCGTGAAAATGCCACAAATATCCTGCTCGGCGCGATAGCCAAACCCACTGACAACGACGAAATCCAGCTCGGCCAGCAGCTGGCCGGTAACCTGCTCGGGGCGGCACCGCTGGTCAAGGACGATAATCTGCAGCGCTATGTCAACAAAGTCGGGCGCTGGGTGGCTTTGCAGAGCGATCGTCCAAATTTGCCCTGGCATTTCGGTGTGATCGACAGTACCGATATCAATGCATTTGCTGCGCCTGGCGGATTCGTTTTTGTCACCAAAGGCTTATACCAGCAACTCAATAACGAAGCCGAACTGGCAGGGGTGTTGGGGCATGAAATCAGCCACGTAGTGAATAAAGACCAGCTCAATATTCTGCAAAAATCCAAACTCATCGGCCTCGGTGCGCAGGCGCTGGGCAAACAGATCAAAGGCTCGGACGCGGCTCAGCAGCTGATCGGCAGTGGTGCAGAAATCATGTCGCGCACGCTGGATAAAGACGCTGAATTTGCTGCTGACCGCATGGGCATGGTGCTGGCGGCGCGTGCCGGTTACGACGCCTATGGCCTGCCAGCGGTATTGCAGGAAATCGGTCATACGCCCGCGAACGACAGTCGCGTGGCGCTGCTGTTCAAGACCCATCCTGCACCTGATGTGCGTTTTGCGATGCTGGGCGATGCCGTCGGTAGCCGGTTTGATCGCCTGCCGCCGGGTAAAGACTTGCAACAGCGCTTTTACCGCATCAAGTAATGAGGGGTTGGCGTTATGCCCCTAGGGTGCTGCTGAGCCTGTTGCTGGCGGCGGTGCTGGTGTTGCACGCGGCAGGCGTGGTGCGGATTGATGCACTGAAACGGCTGGAAGCCTGGTCTTACGACACGCGTCTGTTGCTGACCATGCCGCACACGGTGGATCCGCGTGTGGTGATCGTCAATATCGACGAAGCCAGTCTGAAACAACTGGGACGCTGGCCGTGGAGTCGGGACAAGCTGGCGGCACTGGTCGATACGCTGTTCGATAAATACGCAGTGGCGGCCATCGGGTTTGACGTGGTGTTTGCCGAGCCCGACCCCAGCCTGCCCGTGCTGGAACACCTCGCTACCACGCAATTACGCACTCATCCAGACTTTGCAAAGACGCTGAAAAACGCGCGTTCGCTGCTGGATTTTGACGCGCGTTTTGCCGCTTCATTGCATAAAGGGCCGACGGTGCTAGGGTATTACTTCACACCCTATACTGGCACTGCCGGGGTGTTGCCCGCGCCGGTGTTTGCAGCCGGTGCCATGCACGGGCAGGACCGGGCGTTCCCCACCAATCTGGGTTATGGCGCCAATTTGCCTGCCTTGCAGGCCAATGCCGCAGGTGGCGGATTTTTCAACATGCTGGCGGATTTCGACGGCGTGACGCGGCGCATGCAGCTGCTGCAAAAATATCAGGGGGCTGATTACGAAGCACTCTCGCTGGCCACGTTACGGGCAGCATTCAGCGCGCCCTTGACATTTGCGCAGGTCAATGAAACCGGTCTGGGAAAATCCTATACGCGCCTAGTACTCGACGCCGATGGCCTGAGTGTACCGCTCAATCAGCACGGTGCCGCGTATGTGCCGTACCGTGCCTATTCCGGTTATCAGTATGTGTCGGCAGCTGATGTGCTGGCGAGGCGCATCTCGCCTGCGGTGCTGGAAAATACCATCGTGCTGGTGGGGGCGACGGCACCCGGTCTGCTCGATCTGCGCGTTACCCCGCTGGCCAAAAGCTATCCCGGCGTAGAGATTCACGCCAACCTGATTTCCGGCATGCTGGATAACACAATTCGTTATACCCCGGCCTGGGCAGCCGATGCCCAGACACTGGTTGCGCTGGTGTTGGGTGTGTTGCTGGCGCTGGTGCTGCCGCGCCTCACGCCCGTGCGTGGCGCACTGCTTTCACTGCTGCTGGTTGCGACGCTGCTGGCAAGTAACTACTGGGCGTGGGAGCATAAATGGGTATTGCCGCTAGCCACGCTGCTGGTGTTGATACTGGGCTTGATGCTGCTCAACATGGCGTGGGGATTTTTTGCCGAGACGCGCGCCCGGCGCCAGATTACCGGCCTGTTCGGGCAATATGTGCCGCCCGAACTGGTGGATGAAATGAGCCAGGATCCGTCGCGTTTCAACATGCGTTCGGAAAGCAAGGAACTGACCATTCTGTTTTCCGATGTGCGTGGTTTCACCAGCATTTCAGAAGGCCTTAGTCCGCAACAGTTATCCGATTTGCTAAATGAATTTCTCAGCGCAATGACCCAGGTCATCCATCAGCACCAAGGCACCATCGACAAATACATGGGCGACTGCATCATGGCGTTCTGGGGGGCACCGATGGACAACCCGCACCACGTGCGCGACGCCGTGCTGGCCGGGATGGACATGCAGGCCGCACTGACCGAGCTGAATAAAACCTTTGTTGCTAAAGGTTGGCCGGAACTGCACGTCGGCGTCGGCATCAATACCGGCACCGTCAGCGTCGGCAACATGGGTTCGCAATTCCGTATGGCGTATACCGTGATGGGCGATGTGGTGAATCTGGCGTCGCGGCTGGAAGGTATTACCAAGTTTTATGGCGCGCCGGTGGTCGTGGGGGAGGACACCCGTGCTGCGCTGCCAGACATGAATTTCATCGAGCTCGATTTAGTGCGTGTTAAAGGGAAAGACAAGCCGGTCGCCATCTTTCAGCCGCTGGGTTTGAACGGTCAGATCGATGCGGGCACCCTCATCATGGCACAAAAATTCGCCCTGGCGCTGGCTGCATACCGGGGTCAGCGCTGGGATGAAGCCGAGACGCTATTACATGAGCTGACGAGTGCCAGCCACGTTAAACTGTATGAGTTGTACCTCGAACGCATTGTCTATTTACGGCAAAATCCGCCACTGGCAAGCTGGGATGGGGTGTGGGTATATGAATCAAAGTAAGGGCAATACCCAGTGAATGTCTGCCGGCTGTAATCCAGGGCAGTTAAATTGTTTCTTGTGTTCGGCAAACAGGTGTTTTATCATTTAGACCATGTCTCGTTTGTGGAATAACTTCATACTGGTAATGTTGCTCGCGCTGCTGCAAGGCATTGCGCCGCTGCTGCATGCCCATGTACTCGAATTTTCCATGCCGGACAAGATACACATCGATGGGATGGAAGTTGACTTGCTGCATAGTCAGACGGACGCAGGCCTACATCAGCTTCATTTACATGTGGATGAATCGATAGCCATTGGCATGGAGAGCGCTGGCAAGAACGACAGCGACGACAAGGGTGAAATGGCCGTTAGCTCGCCCATACTGGGAGTCGTCGCGGCGGCCTTCACCTTGCCTCGGGCCACCGCACCGCCATCTTCTCCGTTTTTGGCAGAAATTGCGCCCCATCCATCCGGTTTTTATTTGCTCCCTCCTCCCCACGCGCCGCCTGGCGCACATCTCGGCTAATCAATTCAGGGCGCCTTGCGTTCGTATTTTTTCAAATTGATTTGACGCGCCTGCGCGTGTCGTATTGCCACATCATCAAAGGACTAACATGAAATTCCAATATTTGGCGGCCGGCCTGTGCCTGGCATTCGCGCTGACGGCGCACGCCGCGAACGATATCGTCATGAGTACGGCGCAGCTGCAAACCCTGGGTATCCGAACAGCGGCTGTCAGCGTCGCAGCCAACACGCAGGGCGTACCCTATCCGGCCACGGTGAGTGTGCCTGCCGGTCAGATGCGCGTGGTGGCTGCACCCATGATGGGGTTGGTGAGCAGCGTACTGGTCGCCAGCAACGACACCGTCAAAGCCGGTCAACCGCTGGCGCGACTTGCCAGTCCCGGCCTTGCCGAAGCGCAGCGCAATCTGGTACAGGCCGCCGTCCAGGCGCAACTCGCACGACAAAATCTGAAGCGCGATGACCAGTTGCTGGCCGATGGCATTATTTCTGCCGCACGCCAGCAGGCGACGCGTGCAGCTTATCTGGGCGCCAATGCGATGCTGGTCGAACAGCGCCAGTCGCTGCGTATGCTGGGTGTGCCGGAGAGTCTGGTTCGGCAGATGGAAGCTGGGCGCGCGACGAGCGCGGAAATCACTTTGGTGGCGCCGATTTCCGGTGTGGTTCTGGAGGTGACCGCTACCCCGGGTCAGCGTATCGACTCCGCCACAGCGCTGTTCAAGGTGGCGAAACTGGACCCGCTCTGGCTGGAGATCAGCGTCCCTGCCAAGGATGCCGCCGCCGTTCAGCCGGGTGAGGTGGTTACGCTCAGCGGCAGAAATGCCAGGGGCCGGGTGCTGTCGGTGGCGCGTGCAGCGTCGATGAGCCAGACCGTGAGCGTGCGCGCCGAAGTGCGCGGTGATCTGAATGGACTGATGGCGGGTCAGGCGGTGGAGGCGCGCATTGCGCAGACCGCAGCGAGCGGTTGGCAAGTTCCGGCAGCCGCGGTCGCCATGCAGCAAGGTAAATCCTATGTATTCGTGCGGAGTGCCCAGGGCTTCACCCCGGTAGCGGTCAGGGTGCTTGGACAAAGCGGCGATACCGCGCGGGTAGATGGCGCACTCAAGAACGGCGCGCAAGTCGCGGTGCAAGGCGTCGCGCAAGTCAAGGCGGTATGGATGGGGATAGGCGGGGAAGGCGGAGAATGAGATGCTAAACAAACTCGTCGAATTTTCGCTGACCCAGCGCCTGCTGGTCGCAGTACTCACATTGCTGTTGATCGGTGCAGGCGCCGTGGCGTTCAAGAACCTGCCGATCGACGCTTTTCCCGATGTCTCCACGACCCAGGTGAAGTTGATCATGAAGGCGCCCGGCATGACCCCGGAAGAGGTGGAGGCGCGGATTGTTGCGCCCATCGAAACGGAAATGCTGGGCATTCCAAAACAGCACATGTTGCGCTCCATTTCCAAGTACGCGCTGGCAGATATCACCATTGATTTCGAGGATGGCACCGACATTTACTGGGCGCGCCAGCAGGTGGCGGAGCGCCTTGGCAATGTCCAGGCCAGTCTGCCCGTCGGGACGACGGGCGGCCTGGCGCCGATTACCACGCCGCTGGGCGAGATGTACATGTTCACGGTGGAAGGCGGCAAGCTCTCGCTCGCCGAGCGTCGCTCGTTGCTGGATTGGGTGATTCGCCCGCAACTGCGCACCCTACCGGGTGTGGCGGACGTCAATACGCTGGGCGGACTTGTGCGCACTTTCGAGGTGGCGCCGGATAACGCGCAACTCGCCGCGCGCGGCGTGCGCTTGTCCGATCTGCAACAGGCACTGGAGATGAACAACCGCAACGACGGTGCCGGACGTCTGAGGGCGGGCGAGGAAGTGCTGGTGGTGCGGGTGGAGGGCGCCATCAAGACGCTGGATGATGTGCGCAATATCGTCGTCACGAACCGTGACGGTATCCCGGTACGCGTGGGCGACGTCGCCACTGTGCGCATCGGCAGCCTGACGCGTTATGGCGCGGTAACCAAGGACGGCAAGGGTGAAGCGGCGGAAGGTCTGGTGCTGGGGCTGCGCGGTGCCAATGCGCAACAGGTTGTGCAGGGGGTACGCGCGAAGCTGGCCGAGATCGAAAAAACCCTGCCTGCCGGCGTCAAAATCCGGGTGTTTTATGATCGCGGCAGTCTGGTGGAACGCGCCATCTCCACGGTATCCGATGCACTTGGCGAAGCCATTATCCTGGTGGTGATTCTGCTGGTGCTGTTCCTGGGCAACCTCAGGGCCGC
>DMQT01000240.1:19040-19450 GCA_003455595.1 Betaproteobacteria bacterium | reverse complement strand
CGCGGCTGGACGCGTTCCGCGCCACTCAGGCACAGACCGTACTCGACATGACCCTGCCGGAAGCCTGAATCATGGACGAGATGATCCTGCCCGGCGCGACACTGGGTATGCTCGGTGGCGGCCAACTCGGGCGCATGTTCACCAGCGCGGCACGCACGCTGGGTTATCGCGTTATGGTGCTGGATCCCGATCCGCTCAGCCCTGCGGGCGAAATCGCCGATGTGCACCTGCGTGCCGATTATCTGGACCCGGTGTCGTTGCTGCGCATGGGGCGCGAGTGTGCGGCCATTACCACCGAATTTGAGAACGTCCCGGCGCAAACCTTGCGCACGCTGGCCTTGCACTGCCCGGTCAAGCCGGGTGCAGAAGCGGTCGAGATTGCGCAGAACCGCGTCGCGGAAAAAACCTGG
>DMQT01000240.1:18327-18871 GCA_003455595.1 Betaproteobacteria bacterium | reverse complement strand
CGCAGGCGGCGTTTGTCGGCATGGGCGGCGAAGTGTGCGTGCTGGAACAGATGCTGACGCTGGAGTGCGAGTTGTCGGTGGTGCTGGGGCGCAATGCAATTGGCGAATGCGCGCTATATCCGGTGGCGGAGAACCTGCATGAGGCGGGCATTCTCGACTTCAGCATCGTTCCGGCGCGGGTGCCATCCGCATTGGCACAGCAGGCACAGACGATGGCGCAGGCTATCGCGCAGCAACTGGCGTATTGCGGCGTGATGGCGGTGGAGTTTTTTGTCGTCAATAACGGCCAGCTGGTGGTCAATGAAATGGCGCCGCGCCCGCACAACAGCGGCCATTACACGCTTGATGCCTGCCTCACCAGCCAGTTTGAAATGCAGGTGCGCACGCTGTGCAACCTGCCGATCGGCGCGACCCGACAGCACACCCCGGCGGTGATGGTGAACCTACTCGGCGATCTGTGGGGCGACAGCCAGCCCAACTGGGCGGCGCTGCTGCAACACCCGCAGGCCAAGCTGCACCTGTATGGCAAACAAAGCGCCCGGCC
>DMQT01000240.1:6101-18142 GCA_003455595.1 Betaproteobacteria bacterium | reverse complement strand
ACGATCTGGGCGAGCTGGAACGTCACGCTCAACACATCCTGAGAATCGTCCAGCAGTGGCACACCGACCGCTTCACTCATTTTGCCAATGGTGACGATTTTCAAACCATAGTTGAAATGCGCAGCGGTGGTTTTGTCCGGTGTCGGTTTGCCGCGCTGGATCCAGTAATCGTCAGGCGCAAGCCCAGCTGCCGTGATGCGGCCCAGGCTGATCTGCACCAGCTTGCCTGGTTGAACCAGCTTGACCAGGCCGGTGCCTTCGGTGATGCCGGTAAGGCTGTAGCGGCCAGCATTGATCTGCCAGATGTAACGGGTTTTGCCGACGCGTGCGCCGTCTGCGCCGAGCAGCATGTCATAGTCCAGTGTGGCCTTGCCCGGCATGGGGTTGAGGGGCAGCGGCGCGGGGGCTCCGGGGGTGACCTCCGCCACAGCCTCTGGGGTGGTCTCCACTGCGGTTTCCGGGGTGGAGACCACCCTGGTTTCGGGCGGCGCTACGACCTCCGCACTGGCGAGCGGTGCACCCTCTGGCACGGCGATAACTGGCTCGGGTGGTGCGGGACGTGGCCGGGTTGATGCGCTGCGTATGCGCTTGGCACGTGGTTTTGGTTTGGGTGCGGTTTTAGGAAATGCTTTGGGTAACGGCGCCAGGCGTGCCTGGATGATGGTATCCGAGGTGTCGTCAGCGGGTAATTGCCAGCTGGGCGCAGCGAGCAGCAGCAAATGCACCAGCAAGGATGCCGCCAGCGCTAACAGGAAGATTCGGCGGGTACGCGCCGGTCGCGGCACCGGCTTCAAGTGTTTATTCAGTCTTGATTTGCGTCAGCGTCTGCAGCGCTGTGGCACCGTCATCCTTGACCTGCACCTGTACCGGCAGGTAATCGCGCTCGGTAGCCAGCCAGACTTCGATCTGTTTTTCGCCTGCAGGTGCATCGTTACGGTAGTGCAGGGTGTTGAAATCGCCGACTGGGGTGGTGATTTTTTCGCGGTTAACCAGCGTGTAGGTTTCGGGGCTGAGGCTGTGGCCGGTGGTGACGTCGAACTTTAGTGTCTGCCCGCCCGGCTTGACGAACATGAACTGGTACAGCACCGACAGTCTGTCCTGCGTGCCGGGCGGCAGCGCTACGGTCTCGCTGCGCCCCTTGTCGAGCAGGGTGAGTTTGCTGGTTTTCCAGTCAAAGCGTGCGCCGATATTTTTATCCTGGGCATCGCTGCGGGTCTGTTCAAAGCGCAAAGGGCGCAGGCCGCGCGGACCAATCAGCCCGGCACTGGTGCTGGTGAGCGTGCCTTTGTAGAACACGCCGATAACGCCACTGGCGGCGGTGGTGCTGACGATGCGATATTGTTTGCCGGTGCGCTGGAAGGTGTCGTGCATAGTCGCGACCGCCAGGCCGTTGTGCGACAAGGCGTAGTGAAGATCCACCAGGGTGGGCGCCGCGACAGCCGGCAGGGTCAATAAGGCACTGAGAAGTAGCAGATAACGTTTCATGCTGGATTACCCGTAAATAAGCAACGCCTGTTCTGACCCGTCGGCGTCGCGCAAGTTTACCCGGCCATCGTTTTGTACCACCAGGCGACCCGCAGCCCACCAGCGTATCGCCTGCGGCAACACCTGGTGCTCGGCTGCCAGCACTCGCGCCGCCAGGCTGTCCGGCGTATCGTCGGCGCGTACCGGCACCGCGGCCTGCACGATGATAGGGCCGTGATCGAGCTGTGGTGTAACGAAATGCACCGTGCAGCCGTGCACCCGTACACCTTCGGCGAGCGCGCGGGCGTGGGTATGAATGCCGGGAAAACTCGGTAACAGCGAGGGGTGGATATTGATCAGACGCCCGCTATAGTGTTCGACAAAGGCATCGGTAAGGATGCGCATATAGCCTGCCAGCACCACGCCGTCGGGTTGATAGTTGTCGATCAGCGCCATCAGCGCCGCGTCAAAATCAGCGCGGTTGGGGTACTGCGTATGGTCGAGTGCATGGGTGGCGATGCCGCGACGTCGCGCCAGCGTCAGGCCGTCGGCGGTCGGGCGATTGCTGATGACTGCCGCGATCTCGACCGGCAGCGCGGCGTCGAGTATCGCGTTGAGGTTGGAGCCGCGCCCGGAGATGAGGACGACTAGTTTCATCGGATTTAAGCGACGCCGCGGCTGGCCAGATAATCCTCGTAATTGCCGTCGTACACGGTCGGGCCTTGTGCGGTGATCTCGATCACGCGGCTGGCCAGCGAGGATACGAAGGAACGGTCGTGCGAGACGAAGATCACCGTGCCCTTGAACAGCTCGACAGCGGTGTTGACTGACTCGATGGATTCCATGTCAAGGTGGTTGGTGGGCTCGTCCAGCACCAGCACGTTGGCGCGCGACAGTGTGAGTTTGCCGAACAGCATGCGCCCCTGTTCGCCGCCGGACAGCACCCGCACCGATTTTTTCACGTCATCGCCAGAGAACAGCAGCTTGCCCAGCACGCTGCGCACCATCTGGTCGTCGTCGCCGATCTGCGTCCACTGTTTCATCCAGTCGAACAGGTTGAGGTCGGAATCGAAATCGGTGGCGTGATCCTGTGCGTAATAAGAAATCTTGGCGTTTTCCGACCACTTGATGATACCGGCCTTGGCAGGCAGCTCGCCGATCAGGGTTTTGACCAGGGTGGTTTTACCCATGCCGTTCTCACCCAGAATGGCGACGCGTTGCCCCGCTTCAACCATGAAATTGAGCCCGGAAAACAGCGGCTTGTCGTAGCCAATGGCGAGGTCGGTAACCTCAATGACGTTGCGGTGCAGCGGTTTTTCCTGTTCAAAACGGATGTAGGGGTACTGCCGCGATGACGGCTTGATTATGCCCATATCCTGCTTGAGCTTGTCGATCTGTTTGATGCGCGAGGTGGCCTGGCGTGCTTTGGAGGCGTTCGCCGAAAAGCGCGACACGAAAGTTTGCAGGTCGGCGATCTTGTCCTTGGCGCGGGCATTGGCCGCGACCTGACCTTCGCGTGCCTGCGCAGCGGCCGTCATGTATTCGTCGTAATTGCCGGGGAATAGCTGGATTTTGCCGTAGTCCAGATCGGCCATGTGGGTGCAGATCGAGTTCAGGAAGTGGCGATCGTGCGAGATGATGATCATGGTGCTGGTGCGCTGGTCGAGCACGCTTTCCAGCCAGCGGATGGTGTTGATGTCGAGGTTGTTGGTGGGCTCGTCGAGCAGCAGGATGTCGGGGTTGCCGAACAGTGCCTGCGCCAGCAGCACACGCAGTTTCCAGCCCGGCGCGACTTCCTTCATCGGGCCATTGTGCTTGTCGGTGGGAATGCCCACGCCCAGCAGCAGTTCGCCCGCGCGCGCTTCAGCCGAGTAGCCGTCGAGCTCGGCGAACTTGCCTTCCAGTTCGGCGGCATGCATGTAGTCTTCCTCGCTGGCGTCCGGGTTGGCGTAGATGGCGTCCTTTTCCTGCTTTACCGCCCACAGTTCGGCGTCACCCTGCATGACGACATCGAGCACGATCTGGTCTTCGAAGCCAAACTGATCCTGGCGCAGCCAGCCGAGCTTTTCGCCGCTATCCAGCGCGACGTGGCCGGAAGTCGGGGCGAGCTGACCGGCAAGAATTTTCATGAAAGTAGATTTGCCGCTGCCGTTGGCGCCGATCAGGCCGTAGCGGTTGCCGTCGCCGAATTTGACGGTGACGTTTTCAAATAGCGGCTTGGCGCCGAACTGGATGGTGAGGCCTTGAGTGGATAGCACGGTACGTTACCTAAAAAGCGGAAGTAAGAAGCTGAAAAGACCGAGTATTCTACACCGAACCCACTTATTTCGCAGTCAGACCGCCGCTCGGCAGATCGAGAAAATAGCCCTGCACCATGTCCACACCCAGGGTTTTGAGCAGGTCGTAAATTTCGCGGGTTTCGACAAATTCGGCCACGGTGATTTTATTCAGGCCGCGCGCGACGTCGACGATGGCTTTCACAAAAATGCGGTTGTCATGGTCGTGGGTCAGATCGCGGATGAACAGGCCGTCGATTTTGAGAATATCGGCTTTGAGGTGTTTGAGGTAGGCGAACGAGGCGAAGCCGGTGCCGAAATCGTCCAGACAGATGGTGCAGCCGATGTGGCGCAAGGCTTCGATAAAGCGCTGCGCATCCTGCATGTCGGACAGCGCCGAGGTTTCGGTAATCTCGATCATCAGACGTTCGGGTGCAACCTGGGCGGCACGCAGGGTGTCGGTGATGAAATGCGGCAGCGTGGCATCGTCCAGCGAACGCCCGGAAATATTCACCGCCAGCGCCGGGATATCGGGCTTGGCTGCCAGTAAAGCGATGCTGTGTTGCAGTACGTAGCGATCGATCAGTACGATCTGGCCGTTTTTTTCGGCCAGCGGGATGAAATGACCGGGCATGATGAGTTGCCCCGGTTCATTCTCGTCACGCATCCGTACCAGCACTTCGAGGTGCGCCAGCGCACCGCTCTGGGTGTGGAACACACCCTGGTAATGCAGCACCAGCAAATCGTGTTCGAGGGCGTGGCTGATGCGTTCGCCCCAGTTCATGCGCTGTACCATTTCACGCGAGGTATCGAGATCGGCGCGGTAACTGCGCCAGGCGTTCTTGCCTGCATCCTTGGCCTGGTACATGGCAGCGTCGGCGTGCGCCACCAGTTCTTCGGCATTGCTGGCGTGCTGCGGATATACCGCCACGCCCAGGCTGCAGGTCAGGCGCAGGGATTTACCTTCGAAACGGAATGGAATTTGCGCCACCGCGCGCACGATGCGCTCGGCCAGCGATTGCGCGTCTACTTCGCCTGCACCGGGCATGAGAATGGCGAATTCGTCGCCGCCCAGACGGCACAGCACTTCGTTGCGCCGCACCAGCGCGCCCACTTCACCGGCGACGCGGATCAGCATGGCATCACCGGCACGGTGGCCGAAGGTGTCGTTGATGTACTTGAACTCGTCCAGGTCAAAGAACAGCAGCGCGCCGCTGTCGGTGTGACGCTGCGCGTCGGTCAGCATGCGGTCGAGCTCGTCTTCAAAGCGCCGGCGATTGTACAGGCCGGTCAGCGAGTCGCGCTCGGCCAGATAAACCAGTTGCTCGGCGGTCTGGCGTTCGCGCGTGACGTCTTCGAATATCAGGATGCGGCCGATGATGCGACCGTCCTGTTCACGCACCGGATAGGTCAGCTGGGTAATGACGCGGCCATCGGTCATTTCGATTTCCAGGCTTTCCGAGCTTTCGTGCGTACTCATCACCCCCATCACGTGTTTGGAAAAATGATCCGGCCGCGCCAGCAGACAGGCGGAATCGCGCAGCACGTCGGCGACCTCGCGTCCGACCAGATTGTCGGCGTTGCGGATCATCCAGATCTGGCTGAACACCGGGTTGTAATACACTACCCGATTACCCACGCTGACAAACAGAATGCCCATATTCATGGCAGACAACAGCGCCAGCAGCCGGGCCTTTTCTTCACGCGTTTCAGCCAGATAGTGACGCTGGATTGATTCGGCCTGTTGCAGTGCTTCGACGCGCCCGCGCAGGCTGCTGGCCATGGCATTAAAAGCCTGATTGAGCTGGCCGACTTCACCCGTGCCGGTGACGGGCACGTGCACATTCAGATTGCCAGCCGCCATTGCTTCGCTGGCACGCGCCAGGGTGCGCAGGTGGCGCGTTAACCAGTAGCTGATGATGAGCAGCAGAATGAATGAACCTGCCAGCATCAGGGCACCCAGCAACAGTGTTTGATGGAGCGTGCGAGTCTGGCTGAGTTGGTAGGATTCGGTGGCGACGCCGAAATGCAGCGTGCCGTATAGCTCGCCCGCCAGGGAGATCGGTACGCTGGTGTTGTAGGCGACCCGGTCTGCGGCTGGGTCGAAGTCTGCGTCGAGCGCCGGTAGGGGGGTGCCGGCTGCGATCCCGCTGGCGGCAAGTTGTTTACCCTGTTCGTCAAACAAAACCAGATAGCGGATACCGCGCTCGTTACGCAAGCTATCGAGCAACTCCTGAATGCCGGCCAGATCGTGTTGGAACAAGCCATTGCCGAGCGCCGCGCTTAACAGGGGCCGCAACTCCAACAGGCGGTTATCCATTTGCGTGCGCTGGCGAGCCTGCAGGTCGTGCATGGTTTGAAAACCCAGTACGCCGAGCATGGTGATTTGCACCAGCAGCGTGCCCAGCAGCAGTTTGAGCCAGAGCGGCGAATGCAAGGTGCGTGTCATGGCTGCTTGTTCCTTATCATGCGCTGTATTTGCAACGCATAGACAGACATGCTGGCCAGGCTGTGGCTATCGGCAGGCAGAATGCGCTGGTAGTGGGTTTGTTGCAAAAATGCCTGCCCTGCCGCCGTGTCGTTGAAACGCAACAGCGCCGCCTGAACCATATCAGCCATGGCTAGATTAAAACGTGGGTTCAGCATGAAAAACAGGCTGCGTACTGAAGTCGTACCGCCGATGATGCGCAATTGCATACGCAGATCGTCCGGCAGCTGCCCGAACGGCAGTGCGCCGATCACCGCTGCTGCTGCCTCGCCACTGGTGACTGCCAACGCGGCATTATTGTGCGTGCCGCGCGTGATGAAGCGGTAATCTTTGCCTCGCTGTAAACCTTGCTTGGCAAGATAGCTTTCCATCAACAGCGTGACCACCGCCAGCGGGTCAGGAATGGCAATGACACCGCCTCGCAACCCGCTGGCGCTATGGATTTCTGAACTGCGTTTAACTACCAGCAGACCGCTTACGGTATTGGCATAGGTGGCGATCGGGCGGTAACCAGCGTTGACCTGGGCCAGCCAGGCCAGGTGCGGTGCGGTCAGCACAATATCGAAATCGCCACGCTGGGTGGCGTCGATAAAACTGTGAAAATCTTTGGTCGAGCCCAATTTAACCGGCTGATGCAGCTGATTTTCGAGGTATGTGGCCAGGGGTTTATAAAGAGTGACCAGTCGTTGCGGCGAAAGATAAGGAAACAGCCCCAGCTTTAATGGCCGTTGCCCAGCCGCGGCAATAATGGGAAACAGGCTGGCCAGCAGCAGGGCGCACAATTCTCGGCGTTTTGGATTCATTTAAGGGTGAGCGGTTTGACGAATACTTTGGAGCGCCGCTGGAAGTTATAGAGCGCCTGTTTTTGCGTCGGCAACTCGCTCACATCGGCGGCTTTAAAGCCGCGCTCGATGAACCAGTGCGCAGTGCGCGTGGTGAGCACGAACAGGCGTTTGAGCTTGAGTGCGTGCGCGGCTTTTTCGACGCCTTCAAGCAGCGTGTCGCCGCGTGCACTGCCCCGGTAGTCAGTGTGTACGGCGAGGCAGGCCAGCTCGCCCGCGCGCTCGTCGGCAAACGGGTAGAGCGCGGCGCAGCCGATCAGCATGCCGTCGTGTTCGAGCACGATGAAGCGCTCGATTTCCATTTCCAGTCGTTCACGGGAACGACGTACCAGCATGCCGTCTTCCTCCAGCGGGCGGATCAATTGCAGGATACCGCCGACGTCGTCGATGGTCGCCGGGCGCAGGGTTTCCAGCCGCGCCGGGGTGAGCATGGTGCCAATGCCGGTATGGGTGAACAGCTCGGACAGCAGGGCGCCATCGACATGCCGGCTGATGAAATGCACACGGTTGACGCCGTGCTTGGCCGCGTGGATTGCGCACGGCAGGTAATAGCCGACGTCCTCTGGCAGGGCACGCCGCGCAGCCACGATTTTTTCCGCTTCCGGCACCGTCAACACGCGCAGCAGGCCGCCGCGCGCGGTTTGCACGCCTTCGGTTTCCATCAGGAAAATCAGCTTGTCGGCGTTCAGGCTGTGCGCGGCTTGAGTGGCGACGTCTTCCAGTGACAGATTGAAAATTTCGCCGGTAGGCGAGTAGCCCAGCGGCGACAGCAGCACGATGTCATCGTCTTCCAGGCGTTGGCGAATTGCCGGCGCGTTGATCTTGCGTACCTCGCCGGTGTGCAGCAGGTCAACGCCGTTGCGCACGCCGAGCGGGCGGGCGGTGACGAAGTTGCCACTCGCCACGCGGATGTCGGCATTGGCCATCGGGCTATTAGGCAGCCCCATCGACAGCAGCGCTTCGATTTCCACCCGGACTTCACCGACGGCTTCTTTTACACACGCCAGCGCGGCGTCATCGGTGACGCGCAGACCGTCAGCGTAACGAATCTCCGCCTGCCGCTGGATCAGGTGTTCCTCGACCTGCGGGCGCACGCCATGCACCAGCACCAGTCGTACGCCCAGGCTGTTGAGCAGATTGAGGTCGTGCGCCAGACGGGTGAATTGGCCGTCACTGAGCACTTCGCCACCAAACGCGATGACGAAGGTTTTGCCACGAAATGCGTGGATATACGGCGCGGCGGCACGAAACCAGTAGACAAAGTTGGACGGCGGTGCAGCGGGCATGGGTTTTGGCTTTTATGGATGTGCTTGAAGTGTATAACAAACAGGCAGAATTCGTTACAGGTCGCCCCACAGCGTTTGCAATGCGGCCAGCGCTGTCAGCGCCGCGGTTTCGGTGCGCAGCACCCGCGGGCCGAGGCGCACCGGGATGAAGCCGGCGTGCAGCGCAGCGGCAGTTTCATCGTCTTTGAAGCCGCCTTCGGGCCCGGCCAGGATAAGCACATCGCCCTGCGGGGCCGGCAAGGTGTGCAGGCTGTATTCGGCGTCGGGTGCGAACATCAGCTTGAGCGGCGCGCTGGCTGTATCAAGCCAGGTCGTCAGCGAGGCAATCGCAGCGACCTCAGGCACGCGGTTGCGGCCGCATTGTTCGCACGCGGCGATGACCAGGTTGTGCCAGTGCGCCAGGCGTTTGTCGGCACGCTCACCGGATAATTTCACCACGCTGCGCGCACAGGCGATGGGCTGGATGGCATGGACGCCGAGTTCGACCGCTTTTTGCAGCGTGTAATCCATGCGCTCGCCGCTGGAAATGCCTTGCGCCAGCGTCACCCGCAGCGCCGATTCACGTTCGGTGTCGTGCCAGCCTGCGATGCTGACCAGTACCTCGCGTTTGCCGATGTGCGAGATCGTGCCGGTCCACTCGCCGCCATTGCCGTTAAACAGCGTGACTGCGTCACCTACGGACAGGCGTAAGGCCCGTGCAGCATGGTGTGCGGTGGCATCTGGCAGGGCAATTTCATGTTCTGAAATTAGCTCGAACGGGACGTAAAAGCGGGGCATGGTGGCTCAGAATAGGCAGGGTAGCATGGTATGATAACGCGCATTAAAACGTATTTTGGAGCAGAAATACATGGTCAGTTTGCAAACACCCGTCTGTAATTTTGGCTGGCGTGCGCCGGATTTCGATCTGCTTGGCGTCGATGGGCAGCGCCATAGCCTGCAATCTTGCATGGGTGAAAACGGTCTGCTGGTGATGTTCATCTGCAATCATTGCCCCTACGTACAGGCGATTCGTCCGCGTCTGGTGCGCGATTGCCGAGAATTGCGCGACGAGCATGGCATCAACAGCGTCGCCATCATGTCCAACGACCCGGCGGATTATGCCGAGGACGGCTTCGACAACATGGTCAAAGTGGCCGCCGAGTTTGATTTCCCGTTTCCTTACTTGTTTGATGCGACGCAAACCGTTGCGCGTGCTTATGACGCGGTCTGTACGCCGGATTTTTTCGGCTTCAACCGCGCGGGCGAACTGCAATACCGGGGCCGCTTTGACGCGTCGCGCAAGGAAACTGCGCCGGAAGGCGTGCGGCGTGATTTGTTCGAGGCGATGCGCCAGGTTGCGCAGCAGCAGACAGGTCCGCTGGAACAGATTCCCAGCATGGGCTGTTCGATCAAATGGCGTGACAGTTGATGGCTGAGGAGAGTTTGCTCACGCAGGTCATCGACATCGTGCGTCGCGTGGCGCAGGCTGAAGTCATGCCGCGCTATCTTACCGTGGCGCACAGCCGCAAGGCAGACGGCAGCCTGTTTACCGAAGCGGATTTGTTGTGTCAGACGGCGCTGGTGCGCGAGCTTGGGAAAATTTCACCTTACCCGGTCTTGGGCGAGGAAATGACTGAGGCCGAACAGCAGCAGCATTGGGCAGCTGGCGGGGAGGGTTTGTGGTGCATCGACCCGATCGACGGCACCTCCAATTTCGTCAATGGCGTACCGTACTTTGCGGTGTCGGTAGCGTTGATGCGGGGCGGACGCAGTGTGCTGGGGGTGATTTACGACCCGGTGGCCGACGAGATGTTTTACGCTGAACAAGGTCGCGGCGCGTTTCTCAACGGCATCGCGCTGCCGATCAAAACCCGCTCGCCGGACTTGCGTCACAGTCTCGCTGGGGTCGAGCTCAAGCGCATCAGCGATGCGATTGCCACACAAATCGCGCTGCACCCGCCCTACAGTTCGCAGCGAAATTTCGGCGCCAGCACGCTGGACTGGTGCTACACCGCCGCCGGACGCTTTGACGTGTATCTGCATGGCGGACAAAAGTTATGGGATTACGCCGCCGGTTGTCTCATCATGCAGGAGGCCGGTGGGCAGATGTGTACGTTGGCGTGCGATGACTTCTGGGCGGAGGATATCTGGCAGCGCCCGGTGGTCGCTGCGCTGGGTGCAAGCCTGTTTGCTGAATGGAAAAACTGGATACGCGCAGCCGATAAAATGCCGATACCAGGAAATCAAAAACTTTGATGGCGTTCGCGTCAGTTTGCGAAACTCCAGAAAAACGTCAAAAATCAGGCGATTCCAGCCTGAAATCATCGGCTTGGCTACGCAAGGCTGGTCATGGCGCGGCTTGCCCAAACGCGCGCGCTCGGCGATAATCAAAAGCTTATCGTGCGATTTGATAAGCACGCGCTGCAACTGTAGCGGCTAAGTTATTGAATCGTAGAGCCTGCGGGCAAACCGCAGCGTGCGAATATTTCTGAACGCCTCCGTTATTCGGGTGAGCAGGGCAACTGCCCAAGGGCGCGTTTTTGCAGCATGTAACCAAATTCTATCTCGTGAAGGAAGAAGCAATGGCAACTCGTAACGATCTCGCAAACGCGATCCGGGCGCTGTCCATGGATGCAGTGGAAAAAGCCAAGTCCGGCCACCCTGGCGCGCCTATGGGCATGGCGGAAATCGCCGAAGTCGTGTGGAACCATCACCTGCGCCACAACCCGGCCAACCCGAAATGGTTTGACCGCGACCGCTTTGTGCTGTCCAACGGCCACGGCTCGATGCTGCTGTATTCGCTGCTGCATCTGACCGGCTACGACCTGCCGATGGACGAACTCAAGCGCTTCCGCCAGCTGCATTCGAAAACGCCGGGTCACCCGGAATACGGCTACGCGCCTGGCGTGGAGACCACCACCGGCCCCCTTGGCCAGGGCATCACCAACGCCGTGGGCATGGCGATGACGGAAAAGCTGCTGGCGGCCGAATTCAACAAGCCCGGCCACGAAATCGTCAATCACCACACTTATGTATTCCTCGGCGACGGTTGCCTGATGGAGGGTATTTCGCACGAATCCTGTGCGCTGGCCGGTACCTGGGGTCTGGGCAAGCTGATTGCGTTCTGGGACGACAACGGCATCTCGATCGACGGCCACGTTGAAGGCTGGTTCACCGATGACACGCCGAAGCGGTTTGAAGCCTACGGCTGGCATGTGATTGCCGGTGTTGACGGCCACAATGCTGAAGCCCTGCAGGCTGCGGTTGAAGCCGCCAAGGCGGTGACCGACAAGCCAACCATGATCTGCTGCAAAACCGTCATCGGCAAAGGCTCGCCCAACAAGGAAGGCACCCACGACGTGCACGGCGCCGCCCTGGGGGACCAGGAGATTACCGACACGCGCAACAACATCGGTTGGAACCACCCGGCATTTGAAATTCCTGCCGACGTGTACGAAGGCTGGGATGCGAAGACCAAAGGTGCCGGCCTGGAAACGCTGTGGAACAACAAATTTGCCGAATACGCTGCAGCTTACCCGGCAGAAGCGGCTGAATTCACGCGCCGCATGAAAGGCGAATTACCTGCCAACTGGAACGCGCATCTGGCACAAGCCATTGCTGCCATTAACGCCAAAGGCGAGACCGTCGCCACGCGTAAAGCGTCACAAATCGCCATCAATGCGCTGGCATCCGCGTTGCCCGAGTT
>DMQT01000240.1:0-5993 GCA_003455595.1 Betaproteobacteria bacterium | reverse complement strand
ATCTGGGTGTTCACCCACGATTCCATCGGCCTGGGCGAAGACGGCCCGACCCACCAGCCGGTTGAGCAGACGCCAACCCTGCGCATGATCCCTAATATGGACGTATGGCGTCCGTGTGACACGGTGGAAACCATTGTTGCCTGGGGTCAGGGCGTGGAAAAACAAGACGGCCCGACCAGCCTGATCCTGAGCCGTCAGAACCTGGCATTCATGCAGCGTGACGACGCCACTATCGCCAACATCGCCAAGGGCGGCTATGTGCTGAAAGACGTGGCCAATCCTAAACTGGTGCTGATTTCGACCGGCTCGGAAGTCGAGCTGGTAATGAAGGCACAGGAAGCTTTGGCTGCTGAAGGGATTGCTGCCCGCGTTGTGTCAATGCCATGCACCAGCGCCTTCGACCGTCAGGACGCCGCCTACAAGGCCAGCGTGCTGCCCAAGGGGGTGGTGCGTGTGGCAGTTGAGGCAGGCTCGACCGATGGCTGGTACAAGTACGTCGGCCTGGACGGTGCTGTGTTGGGCATGAGTGGTTTCGGTGAGTCGGCACCGGCTCCAGATTTGTTCAAGCACTTTGGCTTTACTGTAGAAAACGTGGTTAAAACCGCCAAGAGCGTGCTGTAACGCCAGATGGCCGGAGCGTGCTCCGGCCACAATGCATACTGTTTTTTTAAATGGAGGCTGTAAATTATGACGATTAAGGTAGGTATCAACGGTTTCGGCCGCATCGGCCGCATGGCGTTCCGCGCAATTGCGAAAGATTTTCCCAGTATCGAAGTGGTCGCCATCAACGACCTGCTCGACCCTGAATACCTCGCGTACATGCTCAAGTTTGACTCCGTGCATGGCCGCTTTAACGGCGACGTATCGGTCGAAGGCAATTCCCTTATCGTTAATGGCAAAAACATTCGCCTGACCGCAGAGCGCGACCCAAGCAACCTGAAATGGAATGAAGTGGGTGCCGATATCATTATTGAGTCCACCGGCTTCTTCCTGACCAAGGAAACCTGCCAGGCACATATCAACGCCGGTGCCAAGAAAGTGGTGCAATCCGCACCGTCGAAAGATGACACGCCAATGTTCGTATACGGCGTGAACCACGCCAAATACGCCGGCGAAGCGATTGTTTCCGCCGCTTCCTGCACCACCAACTGCCTGGCGCCTGTAGCCAAAGTGCTGAATGACAACTGGGGTATCAAGCGTGGCCTGATGACCACCGTGCATGCCGCAACCGCTACCCAAAAAACCGTTGACGGTCCGTCCAGCAAGGACTGGCGCGGTGGTAGAGGCATTCTGGAAAACATCATTCCATCGTCCACCGGTGCTGCCAAGGCCGTGGGTGTGGTGTTGCCAGAATTGAAAGGCAAGCTGACCGGGATGGCGTTCCGCGTGCCGACTTCTGACGTGTCGGTAGTGGATTTGACCGTGGAACTCAACAAGGAAACCACTTACGCTGAGATCTGCGCGGCCATGAAAGTGGCTTCCGAAGGCGCGCTCAAAGGTGTGCTGGGTTACACCACTGAAAAAGTCGTTTCTACCGATTTCCGTGGCTATTCGGCACCCTCGGTATTCGACGCCGAAGCGGGCATCGCGCTGGATTCGACCTTCGTCAAGGTCGTGGCCTGGTACGACAACGAGTACGGTTACACCTGCAACATGCTGCGTTTTGTCGAGCACGTCGCAAAATAATCGCTAACCAGGGGCATCAGGCCAGCGTGCTGGCCTGATGCCCGGTTCATGCGTGAGCTTTAAGGTCTGGGCTAGGCCAGTCCTTAAACCTTACTGATGGGAGAAACCAGATGGCCGTTATTCGTGTGACCGACCTTGACCTCAAGGGCAAGCGTGTCTTTATTCGTGCCGACATGAACGTGCCGGTCAAGGACGGTAAAGTAACTTCCGACGCCCGCATCACCGCGTCCATGCGCACCATCGAGCACTGCCTCAAAGCGGGCGCCAAGGTCATGGTCACCTCGCACCTGGGGCGTCCGACCGAAGGTGAGTACTCGGAAGAAAACTCGCTCAAACCCGTAGCCGATGTACTGAGCGCCAAGCTGGGCAGGCCGGTGCGTCTGTTGAAAGACTGGATAGACGGCGGCTTTGATGTGGCGGATGGCGAAGTTGTGTTGCTGGAAAACGTGCGCTTCAACGTTGGTGAAAAGAAAAGCCTGGATGCCACCGCGCAAAAATATGCCGCGCTGTGCGATGTGTTTGTGATGGATGCGTTTGGTACTGCGCATCGCGCCGAAGCCTCCACTCATGGTGTTGCCAAATTTGCCCCGATTGCTGCTGCCGGTATTTTGCTCACCGAAGAACTGGAAGCGTTGACCAAGGCGTTGTTGAGCCCGGCGCGCCCGATGGTGGCAATTGTTGGCGGCTCGAAAGTGTCGACCAAGCTGACCGTGCTGGAAGCGCTGTCGGAAAAAGTGGATCAGATGGTGGTTGGCGGCGGTATTGCCAACACCTTCCTCAAGGCGAGTGGCAAAAACGTTGGCAAGTCACTGTGTGAGGACGACCTGGTGCCAACCGCGCAGGCACTGATGAGCAAGATGACAGCGCGGGGTGCAACCATTCCGATCGCGGTGGATGTGGTGTGTGGCAAAAAATTCGACGCTAACGAACCAGCCGTATTGAAAGATGCGGGTGATGTGGTCGACGACGACATGATTTTCGATATCGGCCCGAAATCCGCACAGGCGCTGGTCGACATCATTATGAAAGCAGGCACGGTGGTGTGGAATGGCCCGGTGGGGGTGTTCGAATTTGACCAGTTTGGTGACGGCACCAAGAAAATTGCCGAAGCCATTGCAGCAACATCGGCCTTTACCCTGGCCGGTGGTGGCGATACCATTGCAGCAATACAAAAATACGATATTTACGACAAGGTATCGTACATCTCCACCGCAGGAGGCGCTTTCCTGGAATTCCTGGAAGGTAAAAAGTTGCCAGCTGTCGATATTCTCGAACAGCGCGCAGCCAGCAAATAATCCATTAACGGTGCACAGCTGGCGGTAGATGCAGAACGGGCAGGCGAAACCCTGCCCGTCGGCGTTTACTGTCCGGTTCTTTTAAGAGCAAATACACGATGATTCGCAGAACAAAAATAGTGGCCACCCTGGGGCCTTCATCCAATGATCCAAAGATTCTGGATAAGATGATGGAAGCCGGGGTAGATGTGGTACGGCTCAATTTTTCGCATGGCGTCGCGCAGGATCATATTGATCGCGCCGAAATGGTACGTTCACTGGCGCGCGCGCGCGGCCGCGCGATTGGTGTGCTGGTGGATCTGCAAGGCCCCAAAATTCGCGTAGGTAAATTCGCTGATGGCAAAATCACCCTGGCTACGGGTGATCGCTTCATTCTCGATGCGGCATGTGCATTAGGCAATCAGGAACGCGTCGGGCTGGATTACAAAGATCTGCCCAACGACCTTGAACGGGGCGCCACGCTGTTGCTTGACGACGGTCGTATCGAAATGTGGGTGGAAGAAGTCAAAGGCACAGAAATCATCTGCAAAGTGGTGCAAGGTGGTGTGCTGTCCAATAACAAGGGTATCAATCGCAAGGGCGGCGGTTTGTCGGCAGCAGCGTTGACCGAGAAAGACATCGAAGACATCAAGACGGCGGCGGCATTGAAAGCCGACTATGTGGCGATTTCCTTTCCGCGCTCTGCGGCTGACATGCATCTGGCGCGCGATCTGCTGCGCGCCGCCGGTGGTCATGGCTTGCTGATCGCTAAAATCGAGCGTGCCGAAGCGATTACTGCACTGGAAGAAATTCTCGATGCGTCCGATGCCATCATGGTGGCGCGTGGCGATCTGGGTGTGGAAGTGGGTGATGCCGCCGTGCCCGCACTGCAAAAACGTATGATTCGCATGGCGCGCCAGCGTAACAAGGTGGTGATTACCGCCACGCAGATGATGGAATCAATGATCCAAAGCCCGATCCCGACGCGTGCTGAAGTATCCGACGTGGCCAATGCCGTGTTGGATGGCACTGATGCGGTGATGCTGTCGGCCGAAACGGCAGCGGGTCTGTTCCCGGTCGAGGCGATTGCGGCAATGGATCGCGTATGCTGCGAAGCGGAAAAGGAAATTGAGCGTGATTTCAATAACTTCCGCCTCGACAAGAGCTTCAACCGGGTGGATGAGTCGGTAGCGATGGCAGCGATCTTTACTGCGACCCACCTTAACAATGTGCGTGCGATTGCTGCGCTGACGCAGTCCGGCAATACCTGCTTGTGGATGTCACGCATGAGCACCGGCGTGCCAATCTACGCCTTGACACCGGAAGTGGAAACCCGTAGAAAAGTGACCTTGTTCCGCGGCGTGTATCCGGTCAACTTCAAGACCGAATCGATAGATCGCGATCAGCTGCTGATCGAAGCGGAAGAAGAATTGCGTCGGCGCGGTGCAGTGCGCGATGGTGATCTGATCGTGTTGACCATCGGTGAGCCGATTGGCGAATCAGGTGGCACCAACACCATGAAACTGGTGACCGTGGGCGAGCATAAAAAAGCCTGAACGACCCGACTCAAACCGATACAGAATTGAAGTTTATTTTTTAAGGAGAAAATCATGGCCCTCGTGTCTTTGCGTCAATTGCTCGACCACGCCGCTGAAAACGGCTACGGTCTGCCAGCGTTCAACGTTAACAACCTGGAACAAGTTCAGGCCATCATGGAAGCCGCCGATGAATGCGGCAGCCCGGTCATCATGCAAGCTTCGGCAGGTGCGCGTAAATACGCGGGTGCCAGCTTCCTGCGTCATCTGATTACCGCTGCGGTGGAAGCCTATCCGCATATCCCCATCGTGATGCACCAGGATCACGGTGCCAGCGCACCCGTGTGCATTCGCTCGATTACCGATGGCTTCTCTTCGGTGATGATGGACGGCTCCCTGAAAGAAGACGCCAAAACCCCGGCCAGCTACGAATACAACGTCGACATCACGCGTCGCGTGGTCGACATTGCTCACGCGGTGGGTGTGTCGGTCGAAGGTGAGCTGGGTTGTCTGGGTTCGTTGGAAACCGGTATGGCCGGTGAAGAAGACGGTGTTGGCGCTGAAGGTGTGCTGGATCATTCACAACTGTTGACTGACCCGGAAGAAGCGGCTGACTTCGTCAAGCGTACCGGCGTGGATGCGCTGGCAATCGCCATCGGTACATCGCACGGTGCATACAAATTCACACGTCCACCCACCGGTGACATTCTCGCTATCGGCCGTATCAAGGAAATCCATGCGCGGATCCCCAACACCCACCTGGTGATGCACGGCTCCTCCTCGGTGCCGCAGGAATGGCTGAAGATCATCAACAATTTCGGCGGCGACATGGGCCAGACTTACGGCGTGCCGGTCGAAGAGATTGCCATCGGGATCAAGAACGGCGTGCGCAAGGTCAACATCGACACCGACCTGCGTATGGCGTCTACTGGCGCAGTGCGTAAATTCCTGGCCGAAAATAAGTCGGAATTTGATCCACGTAAATTCCTGATCGCTTCGACCAAAGCCATGAAGTCAATCTGTAAAGCGCGCTACGAAGCCTTCGGCAGCGCGGGCCAGGCAGTAAAGATCAAGCCAATCGATCTGGAGAAAATGGCAGCGAAATACGCCAAAGGCGAACTGGCTGCAGTCGTTAAGTAATCTGCGCATTCACAGGCAATAAAAGGGGCAGCTTCGGCTGCCTTTTTTATTGCCGAAAGCATCCCTTGCGGCGAAGTTGTGTTGCTTATTGGTTCTCAACTTGGCATCAAATCGAGTGGACATATCTCCTTGGTTGTAAGCAAAATGTAAGCTATATTCCATATACTCAGTATGGGTATGCGGCAGGCTAATGCCATCAGTTTTTTGTCAGGGGACAAGGGGAGCGTCATGTTAAAACAATTGCTTATAAAAACTTGCAGGATGGGCCAAGTAGCCGCTTGGTTAATCGTGTCGACACTATCGTTCGTTTCAATCAACGCACATGCCGTGCCTTCTTTCGCTCGACAGACCGGACAAA
>DMQT01000033.1:2267-2595 GCA_003455595.1 Betaproteobacteria bacterium | reverse complement strand
CAACCTGAAAGGCCACGGCCTGGACGAAGGCATCTCGACGCGCATGCTGATCTACGCGGGCAGTCTGATCGCCAAGAACGTGGAGCCGACCGCCGCCTGCCGGATGGCGCTGGTGCGGCCGATTACCGACGATCCTGACATGCGTGATGCACTGGATGCGGCGGTTGGCACGTTCTTTTAAGGCTGTTTGTCTGAATATCATTGAGCTACAGCGCGCACAGAGGGTATTGAGCCATGTCTATTAACCTGGAAGATTATCAGGACGTACTGGGAGAGCTGTCGGACAGCTCCCGGCAGATTCTGCAATCGGCCTGGCACGACGCAGTAC
>DMQT01000033.1:0-2117 GCA_003455595.1 Betaproteobacteria bacterium | reverse complement strand
GCGCGGTCTGGGGCGCGGTTGCGATCTGGTTGCCACTTACATCCAGAACGCGCCTGCCATTGCCCGCGTGGTGGGCGAGGACGTGGTCCCCGAAATGGTGCACAGCGCCATGATGATGGCGTCCAAAACCAGTGGTACGGTGATCGGGCTGGTGCTGCAAACCGCGCCGACTGCGGCTGAGCGTCTGGGCGATGCTGAATTGTTCAGGAAGTATTTCCAGCTGCTCAACGTGTTGCTGGCGAGCGCACCGCGCGGTGTCAAACCGATGCTGGAAAACCTCGATACCCTGTTTGGCCAGCTGACCTTGGGCGGCTTGCGGCGCTGGGCGACCTGGGGCGCGCAGGCGCATCGCACCAATTACGAAGAGCAGATCAAGTATTTCGGCCTGCAGACGCTGGAATCCAAGGCCATCCTGCAACAGGAACGCAAGGGCACGCTGTTCGTCGATGTGCAGCGGCGCATCAACATGTACCTGCGTGCCTTGTGGGGGCGGGATTTTTTCATGCGTCCGACCTCGGGCGATTTTGAAAAGCGCGAAGGCTACCGCCCGTATATTGAAAACTATCTGATGCATCTGCCGGATGCGTTCGATGATTTTGTGTTGCGCAACGACAAGGGCGATGAGACTGGCCGCATCAGCGGGCTGGAACTGTATCGCGCCACCGCGGCGCACTGTGCGGCGCACCTGGTTTATACCCTGGAGCCGATTTCCGCCGAAAGCCTCAACCCGATGCAGATGGCGGTGATTGCCGTCATCGAAGACGCACGCGTCGAGCGTCTCGCCACCAATGCCTTCCCCGGCATGGGGCAATTGTGGGCGCAGCTGCATACGGCGACCCCGGCGCAAGGCAAAACCTTCGGTGACTACCTCAACCGCATCGCGCGCGCACTGATCGACCCGACCTATCAGGACGACCATCCCATCATCAGCCTGGCGCGTGAATTGTTTGCCGCAGAACAGGGTCGGCTGGCTGACAAACAGCTGTCCTGGGATATCGGCGTGACGCTGGCGCACGAGTTGAGTCAGTTGCGCATCCCGTATCAGCCGCGCACCGACCTGCAGACTGCGCCGTACCGGGACGACAACCGTTATTTCTGGGAATTCGAGGAGTTCGACTTCAACAAGGCTGCAGGCGCTGGTTACGACAGCGTTCAGCAGGTGCGCAAGAACGTCAGCCTGATGGAGTTCGTCAACGAAATCGACTGTGAGTTGGCGGGTGATGATGCGCAGGAAATCTGGGTGCTGGGCAGCGAGCTGTACCCGTATGAAGACCTCGGGGTATCGTATAACGACAGCGAAGGCAAAGAGCCGGTGTCGGCACCCTACCATTACCCGGAATGGGATTACCAGATTCAGCTGGAGCGGCCAAGCTGGGCGACGGTGATGGAAAAGCGTGCAAAATCAGGCGACTTGCAGATCATCGACGACATTGCAGCGCAGTACAAACGCGAAATCCAACGCATGAAATTTCTGCTCGACGCGATGCAGCCGCAGGGCGTGCAACGCATGCGCAAGCTGGAAGACGGCGACGAGGTTGATATCAACGCGGCTATCGCGGCGATGATCGACATGCGCATGGGCAACCAGCCCGACCCGCGCATCATGATGCGTTCGGTGCGCAAGGTGCGCGATATCTCGGTGATGGTATTGCTTGATTTGTCCGAATCGACCAACGACAAAGTGGCCGGGCAGGAATTCTCGGTGCTCGACCTGACGCGCCAGGCCACCGTGCTGCTGGCCGATGCCATCAACAAGATTGGTGATCCGTTTGCGATCCACGGTTTCTGCTCGGATGGCCGTCACGACGTTGAATACTACCGTTACAAGGATTTCGACCAGCCCTATAACGAAGTCCCCAAAGGCAAGTTGGCGGGCATGACCGGCCAGCTGTCCACGCGTATGGGCGCAGCCATCCGCCACGCCGGGCATTACCTCAAGCAGCAGCATTCGTCGAAGAAACTGCTGCTGGTGATTACCGACGGCGAACCGGCGGATATTGACGTGCGTGACCCGCAATACCTGCGTTTCGATGCCAAAAAGGCAGTGGAAGAGGTCGCCAAGTACGGCGTGACGACGTATTGCATGAGCCTGGATCCGCGCGCCGACCAGTACGTGT
>DMQT01000125.1:1072-5892 GCA_003455595.1 Betaproteobacteria bacterium | reverse complement strand
TTTTCAACGCATCGTATTAAATAGCCGGGGCAGCAGCATGAAGACCAATCCTGTCGAACTCAGCGACGTCGAAATTGAATCTATTCTCAGGATGCGTTTGTAGTTGCATGTGAGAACTGCTTGCGATAGCGATTGAGATCCTTAACGCTTTCGAAAGGCTGACCGAATAGATTGGAGAGTTTAATCAGGATCGTATTCACCACCTTGGCTTCCCATGGCGCATCGAACTGTATCTGTTTGTCCAGCCAGTGCTCCAGCCAGTCCGGGTCGGGCATGCGGCTTTGTACCGTGTCATTGGGGAAAAATGCGGCGCTGACATGCAAATTCGTCGGATGCAAAGGCTTGGAGCTGCGCGCCGAGCTAGTCATCAAAACGCCTACTTTGGCAAACGCAGCACGCGCTTCATCACCCTGTCGTTCGATTGCCTGCTGCATATAGCGAAAATACACGCCGCCGTGACGCGCTTCGTCGCCGGACAGCAGGCTGTATATCTGTTTGATGACCGGTTCGGTATGCCATTTACCAGCGCAGCGATACCATTGTGTCAGGCGCATTTCCCCACAAAAGTGCAGCATCAGCGTATCCAGCGGCGGCGCCGGATCGAACTCGAAGCGCACCTCATGCAACTCCTCTTCGGTTGGTGCCAGATCGGGCCTGAAACGGCGCAGATATTCCATCAGCACCAGCGCATGTTTTTGTTCTTCATAAAACCATACCGACATGAACGCCGAAAAATCGCTGTCGTGACGGTTGTCGCGCAGGAACATCTCGGTAGCAGGCAGCGCAGACCATTCAGTAATGGCGTTCATCTTGATGGTTTTCGCCTGTTCATCCGTCAATAGCGCCGGATCAAATTTGTCCCAAGCCACATCCGAGGCCATATTCCAGCGCAGTTTTTCTAAGGTGCCAAACACTTCTGGGTAAAGCATGCTTACTCCGAACATCGAAAAAAATTAATCTAAAGGAATTTCGTTACACCATTGCGACACCGCCGCAACCAGCCCAGTCAGCGAATCAAGCCTGCGCACGCCTTCTGTCAGCCCGCCCTTGGGCACGCCTGCACCACCTACCCACACAGCAGCACCGGCATCCAGCCCGTGTCGCAAATCAGCCAGACTATTCAGGCATTGCGTCTTGGGAAACGCCGCACTATACGACAAACATAACACATCCGCCTTGTGCGCACGTATGGCCTGCTGGATATCCGGCACTGGCGTTTATGGCCCGAGCGCCAGGCAAGTCGCGCCCTCAAGCGTCAAAATAGCCTCAACCATCAACAGGCCGATGGTGTGCTGCTCGCCCGGCAGCGTGGTCAACAAAATACGCGGCGCTTTGCGTGGCACGTCCAGTTGGCTGATTGCTATGCGTAATAACACCTGTAGCTGTTCCGAATAAAGGTGCTCCTCAAAAATAGCCAGCTGTCCGCGCATCCAGGAATCACCTACTTGCGTATTCATTTCGACAACGGTGTCCAGGACAAACCTTTCCAGCCCTTGCCGAATCAGGAAATTCTTATGATGTCGCTTCAGCTCAACTATGTGGTGGTGAGATTTAAGCAAATGAATTAAGCGCATCGCCCGCGGCGCTGCCTGTTTCGCTCGCAGCCTTGTTGTCAGCCAGCAACGCATGCAGTGCTGCAACCTCGAGAAAAATAATTTTAACGTGGTTAAGCCCTTGTTCCTGGCACTCGCCTGGATTGCCGTCGTGCCTGCACAAGCGGCCAGTAAATCCTGCCCAGCACCGCTCGACTTCAAATTAATGACGCTGCAAAGTCAGCCTCCCGACTTGTGTAGTTACGGCGGTCAGGTCGTGCTAGTGATGAATACCACCAGTTATTGACGTTTACCCAGCAGTATGCCGGGCTAGAGGCGTTATATCGCAAAGACAATCTGCGCGGGCTGGTGGTATTGGGCTTTCCCTCGAATGACTTCGGTTCGCAGGAACCGGGCAGCAGCAAAGACGTGGCCAATTTCTGCCGCATGACCTATGGCGTGCAGTTTCCAATGTTTGCCAAATCCAGCGTAAAGGGCACACAAGTCAACCCGGTATTCTCGCGACTCATTGCCATCACCGGCAAGACGCCGCAGTGGAATTTCCACAAATACCTGATCAGCCACGAGGTAAAACCGTGCGGTCATTCGATAGCGCCGTCACGCCGGAAGACCCGGCATTTCTGAGTAGCGTCGAACGTCTTCTCAACGAGAAAGCAAACTGATGAAATCCATCGCCATCATCGGTTCCGGTATCGCTGGATTATCTGCCGCCTGGCTGTTGAGCAAGCACCATCGCGTCACCCTGTATGAAGCCGAAGCGCGACTGGGCGGCCATAGCCACAGCGTCGATGTCACGCTGGACGGCCACACCGCGCCCGTCGATACCGGCTTTCTGGTGTGCAACGACCGTACCTATCCGAACTTGCTGAACCTATTCAAGACGCTCGACGTCAGCCTGTGCGCCAGCGACATGTCATTCAGCGTACAAGTCGTGGCGGAGCAGCTGGAATGGTCGGGCACTTCGCTGGCAACCGTGTTTGGCGACAAACGCAACCTGCTACGCCCTGAGTTTTGGCGCATGACGCGTGATGTGCTGCGCTTCAACCGTGAGGCACTGGCACTGCTCAATGACCCTGCGCTGACCAACCTGAGTGTGGGCGAATATCTGACCCGATACAGCTACAGTCGCGCCTTCCGTGACTGGTACCTGCTGCCAATGGCGGCCGCCATCTGGTCCTGCCCCACGCACCAGATGCTGGATTTTCCGGCGCAGTCATTTATCCGTTTCTTCGACCAGCACGGCCTGCTGCAATTGATCAACCGCCCGCAGTGGCTCACTGTGCGCGGTGGTTCGCGCCGCTATGTCGAACGCATGGCAGCCGATATTGGTGAAGTGCTGCTCAATCAACCGGTGCAGCAGGTATCGCGCTTGCTGGATGGGGTGGAAGTCGCGACCGCACAGAGCTGACGCCGCTTTGACCAAGTGGTCATGGCGTGCCACAGCGATCAGGCGCTGACGCAGCTAGCCGATGCAGACGACACCGAACGAGCCATCCTCAACGCGGTGCAATACCAGCCCAATCGCGCTGTCCTGCACACCGACAAGCACATCCTGCCGCGCCGCCGCGCGCTCTGGTCGGCGTGGAATTTTCATGCCGCCGAAGCGACGCCGGATAACCAGCCGGTGAGCGTCACCTACCTCATCAACCAGCTACAACCGCTGCCGTTCGACACCCCGGTGATGGTCACGCTCAATCCCGATACGCCGATCCAGCCCGACAAGATCATTGCCGAATTCGACTACGCCCACCCGGTGTTCGACCGCGCCGCCATTGCCGCACAAGCCCAGCTGACGACCATCCAGGGGCAGCGTCACACCTGGTTTTGCGGTGCCTGGACCGGTTACGGGTTTCACGAAGATGGTCTCAAATCCGGCATGACGGTGGCACGCAGCCTGGGTGTTGAAGCGCCATGGATGGAACGGGCGACAGCATGAAACCGGAACTCTGCATCGGACAGATCATGCACCGGCGCCTGCGGCCGATGTCGCACCAATTTACCTATCCAACTTACTTTTTGCGCTTTTCCGTCGATCACATCGCGGCGCTGAAAAATCGCTGGTTATCGCTCAACCGCTTCAACCTGTTCAGCTTTTACAACTGCGACCACGGCGCACGCGACGGCAGCGAGCTAAGCGCCTGGATACGCCAGCTACTGGCGCAGCACAGCATCAACCGGGCCGGCGGCGACATCGTGCTGCACACTTATCCGCGCGTGCTGGGCTATGTATTCAACCCGGTCAGCTTCTGGTTTTGCCACGGCCAAGACGGCCGGGTGCATGCCATCGTGTGCGAGGTGAACAACACCTTTGGTGAACACCATACCTACCTGCTAGCGCACCCGGATCAACGCCCGATTGTCGAGGGTGAAACCCTGCAATGCCGCAAGGTATTTCACGTGTCGCCATTCCTGGAAGTCAGCGGCGACTACCAGTTTGCTTTTCACTGGGAGGGTGAACGCTGCCTGTTCCGCATCGACCATCTGCAAACCGACAAGGTGTTGCTCAATACCGCCCTGTCCGGCATCAAACGGCCGCTCACCTCCAGGCTGTTGTTGCGGCTGTTTTTCCGCAATGCCTGGATGACGATGGCAGTCATTGCCCGGATCCACCTGCAAGCCCTGCGTCTGTGGCGCAAGGGNNTGCGCAATTTCACAGCAAACCCACCCCACCTGCTGAGGAAACTTCCCGATGAGCGGCAGAGACATTTCACCCGAAAAACTGAGCCTTACGCTGCCCAGACAAGCTGCCATTCCGCGTGCCGGGCGCTCCCTGCTCAAGCTGCTGTCCGGCCTGCAGCACGGCAGCCTCACGCTGCACACGCCGGATGGCGCGCAGCAGGTTTTCGGCAATCCTCACCAACAGCCGCACGCCGACTGGTACCTGCACGACTGGGGCGTATGTGAAGCGGTACTCGCCAGCAGCGATATCGGCCTGGGCGAAACCTACAGGAGTTCAACCATGTTCAAATCACTACTTGCCAGAGTTGCAATAATGTTTTTATTAGGCGCCTGTTCCACTGTCCCGGTCGAACGTTATCAAAATGAGACGCCCAAACTCGACCTGACCCGGTACTTCAACGGCACGATCGACGCAGTGGGCATGTTCCAGGACCGTTCGGGCAAGGTTATCAAGCGCTTTCATGTCGTGGTCAACGCCAAATGGGTGAATCAGGTCGGCACGCTCGACGAGCATTTCACCTGGTCGGACGGCACCCAAAGTGAACGCGTCTGGACGCTGCGCAAGACTGACGCGCATCACTTCACAGG
>DMQT01000125.1:599-995 GCA_003455595.1 Betaproteobacteria bacterium | reverse complement strand
GGCCAAGGGCGAAACCTACGGTAATGCGCTGCAATGGCGCTACGTGCTGGCGCTGCCGGTGGACGGCAAGGTGTACAACGTCAACGTTGATGACTGAATGTACATGATCGACGATGCCTCGATACTGAACCGCTCCACTGTCAGCAAGTTCGGCATCCATTTCGGCGACATCACGCTGTATTTCAAAAAGCGCAATTGATATGCCCATGAATCCGAAAATCAGCGACTGGCGAGACAAGGTCGTATGGGTCAGCGGTGCGTCGAGCGGCATCGGTGCGGCGTTGGTGCAAAACCTGCTGCAACGCAGCGCCAAAGTGGCGCTGAGTGCGCGCAACCAGGTGGCGCTGGACAGCGTGGCCGGCGCTCATGCCAATGCCTTCGTCGTCACCTGCGACA
>DMQT01000125.1:0-533 GCA_003455595.1 Betaproteobacteria bacterium | reverse complement strand
ACCATCAATGCGACATCAGTCCAGGCGGCGGCCGATATCATCGCCGCCCACTTCGGACGGCTCGATTTAGTCATCGTCAATGCAGGCAATCACACGCCGATGCGCGCGTTCGAGCTGGATGTGACGAAAGCACGCGCGCTCATCGACACCAACCTGACCGGCAGCGTGAACACCGTTGCCGCCGCCCTGGCGCACCTGGATCCGCGCGGCGGCATCGCCATCGTCGGCAGCGTGGCAGGTTTCGGTAATCTGCCCACCGGGCTGATTTACGGTGCCACCAAGGCGACATTGATCAATTTCGCTGAAACGCTCTACCTCGACCTGGTACCGTGCGGCCAATCGGTCTATCTCATTAATCCGGGCTTTGTCAAAACCCCGCTGACCGACAAAAACCCGTTCAAAATGCCCGCCTTGATTAGCGCCGAAGCAGCCGCCGACAGCATTATCTCGGGGATGGCCGCAGGCAAATTTGAAATCCATTTGCCCAGACGCTTTACCGGCGTGGTCAAGCTCATCAATCGGCTGCCTTACCG
>DMQT01000129.1:2275-13966 GCA_003455595.1 Betaproteobacteria bacterium | reverse complement strand
GAGCAGATACGGCAGCCACTGTATGTTGTATTGTCGAACGGGGATATCCGCAATCGCTACCAAATCCATTTAACCAATCTGCGCGGAACCGATGTGCAATACCGCATTACAGCGCAGGGGTTGCCGACGGGTGCGCTGGATCTGGGCGAAATGCAAACGGTCACAGTACACAGCAGCATGAGCGTGATTGTGCAGGTGAGTGTGAAGTTGAAGCCTGAACAGGTCAGCCAATATTCAAGCTTCGATTTTGTTATCACGCCGCTGAACAATCCGGCTGACAAGGTCATCGAACGGGCAAATTTTAACTACGGGAAAAATGAACAATGAGTATGTTGCAGACCCTTTTTGGTGGTGTTGTCGCGGTGCTGGCCTTGCACTGGGTGTTAGGGCGTGCCGGTATGCCGAACTATTGGCGTGGGGTCATTTCGGCCGCTATTCCGACGTTTGCTTATGCGGCTTACAGCACAGTGGACTGGCCCGGACTCGATGTGGTGGCTATCCACGTTGCGGTATTCCTCGCGACTGCGACGGTGATGACTTTGCTGGCCGGATCGAAGCGTAAAGCCGGCAGCCGCGTTCACTGGATACCCAAAATCATGATGGGATTTTTTGCCATCCTGTTTGTGGTGGATGCGGCGTTTGTTTCTATGTCCACCAATGGTTTGCCGCCACAATTTGCCAGCCTGTTTTTGCCCAAGGCCAAAGATCATCCTGTATATACCGGCTTTTCTGGTGTGACCGAACACAATGAACAGGCCGCTGCGGCGGTTAATCAGCATCTCAAAAAGTTGTCGCTGGAGCAGGAATTGGGTTGGGACGTGGAAATGCTCGGCCTGAAAACACTTAAAGCAGGCGGTTTGCAAAATCCCCTGCGCATGCGTCTGTTGGACCGTCAAAAACAGCCGATACCGGATGCGCAGATTACCGTCGAAATATTCCGTGCCGGCAACGTGGATAACTTGCCACCGGTGCATCTCATCCCGGTCAGTGCGGGCGAATACGCGGGTGCGATTAGCGTGCCAGACGCGGGTCTATGGGTGGCGCGCATCGTGATTGAGGCGGCAGGCAAGCGGGTAGAGAAAGAGCGTGAAGTAAACGTGGTGGCGTCCTGAAGCTTGCATGAAGCCAGCAACTGAGCACTGCTTTCATTGTGGCCTGCCGATTGCTCCGGGTATCCACTTTGAAGTCAAGATTGACCAGCAGCCCCGCGCCATGTGTTGTCGGGGCTGCCAAGCTGTGGCGCAGGCAATTACCGACAACGGCCTGAGCGAGTATTACCACAACCGCACTACGCTGCCAGGGCAAGGCCATGAAGTGCTGCCCGACACGCTGAAAAAACTCGTGCTGTACGATCACCCGGAAATTCAGCACAGTTTTGTCATTGACGTGGATGCACACGTGCGCGAAGCCGTGTTGATACTGGAAGGCATCACCTGTGCTGCCTGTGTCTGGCTCAACGAGCGCCACATCAAGCAACTTGCAGGCGTGCGTTCCGTTGAAGTCAACTACGCCAGCCACCGAGCGCGGGTGAGTTGGGATACGCGCGAAATCGCACTGTCGCGCATCCTGCAAGAAATTCAGTTGCTGGGTTATAACGCGCATCCCTACAGCGCGTTGCAGGCCGATGCGTTGCGCAAAACACAACGCAAGAAAGACCTGCAACGGATTGCCGTGGCGGGTATCGGTGCTGCGCAGGCTATGATGCTGTCGGTCGGGCTGTATGCCGGTAACTGGTATGGCATCGACCCCGCTACGGTTGTCCTGCTGCGCTGGTTTGGCCTGCTGCTGACCGTGCCAGTCGTCACGTTTTCTGCCATGCCATTCTATCGTGCCGCCTGGAGCGGCATCAAATCCGGTCATTTGAATATGGACGTGCCGGTTGCGCTGGCGATTATTACCGCGTTTATCGGCAGCGTGTGGGTCACGTTATTCGGCGGTGCGCATGTGTATTACGACACTATCGGCATGTTCACCCTGTTTTTGCTGGGCACACGCATGCTCGAGGCAGGCGCACGTGGCAAATCGGTCGAGTCGGCGGAGAATTTGCTCAAATTGCAGCCCGCCATGGCAACCCGACTGCGTGGTGGTGTCAATGGCGAGCAGGAATACGTGCCGGTGATGGAGCTGATCAACGGCGACTGGATCCTGTCCAAGCCGGGTGAAACACTCGCCGCAGACGCGCAAGTCATGGCAGGCGAATCCACGGTGGACGAAGCCCTGCTCACAGGCGAATCACGGCCGGTGATGAAGCGCATTGGCGACAACGTGATCGCTGGTAGCGTCAATCTGGAAGGGCCGCTTACCCTGTGTGTTACCGGTGTGGGTGAAAATACCGTACTGGCCGGGATTGTGCGTCTGGTTGATAAAGCACAAGCGGAAAAACCCCCGCTGGCGCAGCTGGCTGACCGCGTGGCGTCGTGGTTTACCCTGGCGTTACTGGTATTTACTGTGCTGGTGGGGGCGCTATGGTTTTGGTTCGACAGCAGCCGGGTGCTCGATATCGTACTGTCCGTATTGGTGGTGACCTGCCCGTGTGCCCTGTCTTTGGCCGTGCCTGCGGCACTCGCTGCAGCGGGGTCGCACCTGATTAAACGCGGCATTCTGGTGACGCGCGGGCACGCGCTGGAGACGCTGGCCAAAGTCAATCACGTGGTGTTCGACAAAACCGGCACACTCACGCTGGGCAAACCGCAGGTGGTCGATACGCAGCTATTTGGACAATACCCATTGGCGCGCTGCCAGTTGCTTGCAAGCAGTCTTGAGCAGGCTTCCGAACACCCCCTGGCGGCTGCCTTTGCACAAACCACGACCATGCCGCTGCTGGTCGTCACGCAGGCGCGCAATCATCCAGGTCAGGGCGTATCTGGCTATATTGACGGGGTGTTGTACACGCTTGGCAACCAGGCTTTTTCGACTCACAGTGAACTGCTTCTGAGCGTGGACCTCGAAACGCGTTATCCTGGCGCGACGTTGATTTGGCTTTGCGATGACCAGCGCGCGCTGGCGCTGTTCGTGCTCGCTGATCCCTTGCGTAGCGAAGCGGTAGATGCTATCGCGGGGCTTAAAGCGCGCGGCATCGCTGTCAGTATCCTCAGTGGTGACGCCACCAACACAGTGCGTCACGTGGGTGCGCAGTTGGGTGTGGATACGGTATACGGACAGCAGAAACCGCAAGATAAATTAGCGCTGTTGCAAGATTTGCAACGCCAGGGCGCGGTCGTCGCGATGATCGGAGACGGTGTCAATGATGCGCCAGTGCTGGCAGGGGCACAGGTTTCGTTTGCCATGGGTACGGGCAGCGATGTGGCCAATCAGAGCAGTGATATTGTGCTGCTGTCGAATAAGCTGACCGATGTACAGCAAGCGCTGGAAAGTGGGCGCGCCACCCTGAGTGTGATGCGGCAAAACTTATTTTGGGCTGCGGCGTATAATCTGGTCGCATTGCCGTTTGCTGCGCTGGGCTATGTGACCCCCTGGGTTGCCGCGTTGGGTATGTCGATCAGTTCGATGGTGGTGGTACTGAATGCACTGAGGTTAAGATGAACGCAACACTGGTTTTTTTGCTGGGTTTGAGCGTCATGTTTTTAATGCTGATAGCCTTTGGTATCTTTTGGGCGATTAAAAGCAATCAGTTCGAAGACATGGAAGGTCCGGCACAACGCATTCTGATGGACGACGATGACCCGATGCTGCCATCCAATCAATTGAGTGATAAAGGTAAATAGTTTAATATATTGGCACTTGTTTATATTGCTGCGTGAGGATTTCCCATGAATCAACTGTTTAATAAAACCAATTTGCCGATGACCATCGTGGTTACGCTGATCGTCATGGCTTGGTTGAGTCTTTTCTCGGTCGTCCTGTTTGCCTAAGATTCAAGTCGGACAATAAAAACTCCGCTACGGCGGGGTTTTTATTGGGGCTGGGCAGAAATGGCTCAACTCAATGCCAGCTTCATTTTCTGGAACGCTTTCTGCTCAATCTGGCGCACACGTTCGGCCGAGATGTTGTACTGTGCCGCCAGTTCATGCAGCGTAGCGTTATCGTCTTCCTGCAGCCAGCGTGCTTCAACAATGTGGCGGCTGCGTGGGTCCAGACTGTCCAGGGCAGAGACCAGCCCGGTGCTAGCGCGTTGTTCACTCTCAGCCTGCACCAGAATCTGCGCGGGCTCATCTTCCGTGTTGGTCAAATACGCCAAGGGGCCATACGCCTCTTCGCCATCCTCGCCTACCGGATCCAAGGTAATGTCCTGGCCTGAAAAGCGCGCTTCCATTTCCAGCACTTCCTCACGTTTGACACCCAATTCCTGTGCCATGGCCTCAGCTTCGGCGGGTGTCAGGCTGTGCGACGCAGTTTTGTGGCTGCGCAGGTTGAAGAACAGTTTGCGCTGTCCCTTGGTGGTGGCGATTTTCACCATCCGCCAGTTGCGCAGGATGTACTCGTGCATTTCAGCCTTGATCCAGTGCATGGCGAACGACACCAGACGCACGCCGCGTTCCGGGTCGAAGCGCTTGACGGCTTTCATCAGGCCAATATTGCCTTCCTGAATCAAATCCGCCTGGGGCAGGCCGTAGCCGATGTACTTGCGTGCCAGACTCACGACCACGCGCAGATGTGACAGCACCAGATGGCCTGCGGCATCGAGGTCGTTGTGGTCGCGCAAACGGCGTGCCAGCGCGGTTTCTTCGTCCAGACTGAGCATCGGGTAGTTGTTGACCGTATGGATATAGCTATCCAGACTGCTGGCGCTGTTGTTTAGCGCAGGTAAGGTAAAAGCGTGTGACATGCGTGAATTCCTCCTGGAATTTATTTTAGCACTCCACATAAGAGACTGCTAATGTGTAAAAGTTCAGGTAAATTAATGTGCGTCAGTCTGAAACAGCGTGCGCGTCACGGTGAGGTAGGCACCAAACCCACCCAGCAGCATGGCGCTCAGCAGTAAAGTCAGACCGGGTATCAAACCCAGTGACTGCAAGTGGAAATTGGCATGATACAAGGCAGACAATTCGGCTACCGGGCGATCCAGCAGGTCAATGCTCACGGCGACAACAAGCCAGGCTGCCAGTCCGCCGAACAAACCCTGCAGTACGCCAAAATAGAGAAACGGACGGCGAATGTAGCGATGCGTCGCGCCGATCAGCTGGCTCACCTCAATTTCGGCGCGGCGGGTCAAAATCTGCAGCCGTATGGTATTGCCCGAAACCGCCACCAGCGCGGCCCCCAACAACACTGCAAGCAACATCACGAAGTCATGTCCCAGATCCAAGAGGGCGTTCAGGCGTTGCGCCCACTGACTATCCTGCTTTACTGTATCAATATAAGGCAAGGCCTGCAGTGCGGTGGCGATGCGTGTGATGTTTTCTGGCTGCGCTTTGCGCGGCGTCAAAACCCAGGCATCGGGCAGCGGGTTTTGCGTGAGTCCAGCAGAAATATCCGCAACCCCTGCCTGTTTTGACAGTTCGACCAGTGCCGTATCGCGCGGCACAAAGCGAAAATCAGCCAGATCGGTGCGTGCCTTGAGGCGCTGGCGCAGGTCGTTAATTTGCGCGTTGGTCGCATCCATGCGCATGTAGACGCTGATTTCGGGTTGCGCGGGCAGCGTGCCTGCCAGCCGCGCTGCGTTGTTGAGCAATACATACAGCACCGCTGGCAGGCTCAGGGCAACGCCTATGGCGATAACTGCAAACACCGTTGCGAACGGCGTTTGCGCCATGCGCGCGAGGGTGGCAACGATGGCCTGACGGTGGTGGGAAAGCCAGGTTTTCATGACTGCAACACCCCATGGTCGAGATGCAATACGCGCCCGGCATAGGTGCGAATGGCATCCTCATCGTGCGAGGCGATGACCAGCGTAACGCCAACCTGGTTGAAAGCTTTGAACATGTCCATGATGTCGCGCGCGTATTGCGCATCCAGATTGCCGGTCGGCTCATCCGCCAGTAGTAGCGCCGGACGCGAGACCACCGCGCGGGCGATGCACAGGCGTTGCTGCTCGCCGCCGGACAGGGTGATGGGATTGGCTTTTTCGCGCTTTAACAAGCCAACTTTATCGAGTGCTGCACGCGCCCGGCTGGCGGCGTCATGGCGGGAAAATCCGGCAATTTGCAGCGGTAGCAGCACGTTTTGTATTACGCTGCGATCAAACAGCAGTTTGTGATCCTGAAAAATCAGGCCGATGTTGCGGCGCAGGTAAGGCACCGCGCCGCGCCGCATTTTGCCAACGTTCTGATTGTTGACCAGTACGCTGCCGGACGTGGGGCGTTCAATGGCTGCAATCAGTTTAAGCAGGGTGCTTTTGCCGGCACCAGAGTGCCCAGCCAAAAACACCATTTCGCCCTCGGCAATTTCTAGGTTCAGGTTTTGCAGCGCGTCATGGCCGCCCGGATAGCGCTTGGTGACACTGTCAAAGCGAATCATGCGGCCGGTGCCTCGAATAACGCATCCACAAATTCAGTCACCACAAACGGACGTAAATCGGCCAGGCTTTCACCCACCCCGATGAAGCGGATCGGATGCGGGCGGGTTTTGGCGATGGCGGCAATCACACCTCCCTTGGCACTGCCGTCGAGCTTGGTCAGCACCAGCCCGGTAACCCCCAGCGCGTCATCAAACGCTTTGACCTGGGTGACAGCGTTTTGGCCAGTGTTGGCGTCCAGCACCAGCAATACTTCGTGCGGGGCGCTGGTATCGGCCTTCTGGATTACCCGTTTCACTTTGCGGATTTCCTCCATCAAATTCAGTTGCGTGGGTAGACGTCCGGCGGTATCCGCCAGCACGATGTCGATGCCGCGCGCCTTGGCAGCTGCAATCGCGTCAAAAATCACGGCAGCCGAATCGCCGCCATCCTGCGCTATCACTGCCACATTGTTACGCTCGCCCCACACCATCAGTTGTTCGCGCGCGGCGGCGCGGAAGGTATCACCCGCGGCCAGCAATACTGATTTGCCTTGTGACTGATAGTACTTGGCCAGCTTGCCAATGGTGGTGGTTTTGCCCGCGCCGTTCACCCCCGCCATCATGATGACGTAAGGTTTGTGGGTGTTCACATCCAGCGCTTGCTCCAGCGGCGCCAGCAGCGTGCACAGGGCTTGATGCAGGGCTGTCTGTAATTCGTGGGCTTCAGTCAGGCGGTCTTTTTTGACGCGCGCTTGCAGCGCATCGAGTAAATACTGCGTCGCATCTACGCCGACGTCGGCGGTGAGCAGGATGGTTTCAAGCTCGTCATAAAGGTCAGCATCGATTTTGCCGCCGCGGCTGAATAGCCCGGCCAGCTGTTTGCCAAGCTGTTCGCGCGTGCGCGACAGGCCGTGCTTGAGTCGCTGCGCCCAGGACAGTTTGGGCGTGTCTTCCAGCGATGGTTCCGCCACGGTGGTGGGCAGTTCGGGCGCGACAGCAGGCGCGGGCTCGACGCCACTCCCGGCACGGGAACTGCTGTCAGCCGGGGCCTGCCGCGTAGTTTCATCGGCCTGTGGCAGCGTGGTGTCAGGGTCGGTCGGGGCGGGTTTGCCAGCCAATTTCTTGAAGAAACTAAACACGGTAGGGGCAGTCTTTGAACGGTTGGGTAAAAACTTGCAGGCAGGATTGCTGTGCGTATTTTATCATGCGTGCTGGTTACTTCATTTCGGGTTTGCAATGATTCCTTTCAAGCGCTCTCTGGCCGCCGGTTTGCTGTGCCTGGTGAGCCTGCCGGCACTGGCTGCAGTGCAGGCATTCGAGTTGGCCAACGGGCTCAAAATCTACGTCAAGGAAGACCATCGTGCACCCGTCGTGGTATCGCAGATATGGTACCGCGCTGGCAGCATGGATGAGTTCAATGGCACCACGGGCATCGCACATGTACTTGAACACATGATGTTCAAAGGCACCCACGACGTACCTGTCGGGCAATTTTCCAAGCTGATTGCGGCGGCAGGCGGGCGCGAAAATGCGTTTACCGCCCGCGATCACACGGCATACTTCCAGCAGCTGCAAAAAGACCGTCTTGAACTGGCGCTCAAGCTGGAAGCCGATCGCATGCACAACCTCAATCTCACCGCAGAAGACTTTTCCAAGGAAATCCAGGTGGTGATGGAAGAACGGCGTCTGCGTACGGATGACAAGCCCGAAGCACGCGTCTACGAGCAGTTAATGGCCAGCGCATTTGAGGCCAACCCCTACCGTCGCCCGGTGATCGGCTGGATGAACGATCTGGAACAGATGAACGTCAATGATGCGCGCGATTGGTATCAGCGCTGGTATGTGCCCAACAACGCCACGCTGGTGGTGGTGGGCGATATCCGTGCCGACGATGTAAAAGCCCTGGCCGAGCGCTATTTTGGTCCAATAGCGGCGCAGCCTCTGCCGACACGCAAGCCGCAACTGGAACCGCAACAAACCGGTATCCGGCGCGTCAGCGTCAAGGCGCCGGCCAGGCTGCCATACCTGATCATGGCCTATCACGTACCCGTATTACGCAATGTGCAAACCGACTGGGAGCCATATGCACTGCAAGTGCTGGCGGCGATACTTGATGGCGGCGATGCGGCACGCCTGACGCGCAACCTGGTGCGCGCGCAGCGCGTGGCGAACGAAGCCGGCGCGGGGTATGACGCCGTGGCGCGAGGGCCGGGGCTGTTCCTGCTCGACGGCACACCGGCTGAAGGTAAAGGCGCGGCGGATCTGGAAGCGGCGTTACGCGCCCAACTTGTCCTGCTGCAACGTGACGGCGTCAGCGCAGACGAACTCAAACGCGTCAAGGCGCAGGTGGTGGCTACCGATGTATATCAGCGCGATTCGAGCTTTTTCCAGGCGATGCAAATCGGCGAATACGCGACCGTAGGGTTGCCGGTGGCTGAGCTCGACGCGCGCGTGAAAAAACTACAGGCAGTGAGCGCCGATCAGGTGCGTGAAGTGGCGCGCAAATATCTGGTGGACGACCAGCTTACGGTTGCCACATTGGATCCGCAACCGCTGGACACACTGCCGTCGCGCCCTGCCGTACCGGGTATGCGCCATACCGAGACAGGAGGGCTGCGCTGATGCGTTTCTGGATGATATTGCTGGCGCTATGCGCCAGTGTGAGCGCGCACGCCGCCTTACCGATACAGCACTGGGTGCTGGCCAACGGTGCCAAAGTCTATTTTGTTGAAAATCATGATCTGCCGATGCTCGACGTGAGCATGGATTTTCCGGCCGGTACCGCAGCCGAACCTGCCAGCCAGGGCGGCGTGGCCAGCCTGACGCGCAGTTTGCTTAGCCTGGGCGCGGGCGGGTTGGACGACAATCAGATTGCACGTGGTCTGAGCGATGTCGGCGCGGTGCTGGGTGGGCGTTTTGACGCTGACCGTGCCGGCATCACCTTGCGTACCCTGAGCAGTCCGACTGAGCGAACTGTCGCACTGGAAATGTTGGCCCGGATGGTGCAGCAGCCGACCTTTTCAGACACTGTGCTGGCACGTGAAAAAGCCCGCGTCATTGCTGCACTCAAGCAGGCCGAGCTGCAGCCCGAGAGTCTCGCGGCACGGGCGTTTCAGCAAACGGTATTCGGCAGCCACCCCTACGCGCGGCGCGACAGTGGTGAAATTGCCAGCGTGTCGCGCCTGACGTCGGCTGATCTGCGCGCGTTTTATCGCAGTCATTATGCCGCCCAGGGTGCGGTCATTGCCCTGATCGGCGACATCAGTCGTACCGATGCCGAGCGCGTTGCGCAGCAGCTTACCGCCGCTTTGCCTCCCGCCAGCCAAGCTGCGAATTTGGTTATCCCGCCGGTGCCTGCATTGCCGCAGGCGGTGACGCGCACAATACCGTTCCCGGCCAAGCAGAGTCAGGTGCTGATAGGCCAGCCCGGCGTGACGCGCGCCGACCCGGATTATTTTGCCTTGTATGTTGGCAACTACGTGTTGGGCGGCGGTGGCTTTGATTCGCGTCTGCTTAACGAGGTGCGGCAGAAGCGCGGGCTGGCATACAGCGCGTACAGCTATTTTTCACCGATGCGTGCGTCCGGTGTGTTCCAGATGGGCTTGCAGACGCGGGTTGATCAGACCCAACAGGCGGTGCAGGTGGTACGCGATACGCTGGCCGAATTTGTTGAGAACGGCGTCAGCGAGGCGGAACTCACACAAGCCAAAAACAACATCGTCGGCGGCTTTCCGTTGCGTATCGACAGCAACAAGAAAATCCTCGAATACCTGGCCGTGATCGGTTTTTACGACTTGCCGCTGAATTATCTGGAAGCCTTCCCGGCGCGCATCGAGGCTGTCACCGCTGCGCAGATTCAGGCCGCTTTCAAGCGCCACGTGCACTCAGACAGGATGGTGACGGTGATCGTCGGTGGCGGCACGCAGTGAGTCAGGCGCGAAACCGGGTACGCATCATCGGCGGGCGATGGCGGCGACGCTTGCTGGATTTCCCCGATGCTGCCGGGCTGCGGCCAACGCCGGACGCGGTGCGCGAAAAGCTGTTCAACTGGCTGGGTCAGGAACTTGACGGGCTGGTATGTCTGGATCTGTTTGCCGGTAGCGGTGCGCTGGGTTTTGAAGCGGCGTCGCGCGGTGCCCGCCAGGTGGTGATGGTGGAACAGAGCCGGCATGTGCTGGATGCACTGCGAGCCAGCGTTGCCAGCTTGCAGGCCGAGACAGTGGTATTGCGGCTGCGGGATGGGGTAAAATTCCTGCTGGAAAACACCCAGCGTTTTGATGTGGTGTTTGTGGACCCGCCTTATGGGGCAGGATTACAGGCTACGGTGCTGAGCGCACTGCCGCCGCACCTGAACCCGGACGCGCGTGTTTACGTTGAGCACGATGGCAGCCTGCAATTGCCGGCCGGCTGGGTGATTTGGCGTGAAGGTCGGGCGGGCAAGGCACACTTCTGCTTGCTCAAGCGGATTGAACCCGGACATGATATCGCGCCATCAGGCAGCCTTGAACAGGATAGCAATGCATAAAATTGCGGTTTACCCCGGCACCTTCGATCCACTCACCCGTGGCCACGAAGACCTGGTGCGGCGCGCCCTGTCGATTTTTGACGAAGTGGTGGTCGCGGTCGCGGCGGGAGGGCACAAGCGCCCGTTTTTCGATCTGGATGAGCGAGTGGAGATTGCCAGGCAGGTGTTTGCCGACGCGCCTGCGGTGCGGGTGGAGGGTTTTTCCGGCTTGCTGATGACGTTCATGGCGCAACAGCGCGCCAATATTATTTTGCGCGGCTTGCGTGCTGTGTCAGACTTCGAATATGAGTTTCAACTGGCCGGGATGAACCGTAATCTGAACCCGGGTGTCGAAACGGTGTTCATGACGCCCGCTGAGCAATTCATGTTTATTTCTGCCAGCATGGTGCGTGAGATTGCCCAGTTGGGTGGCGACGTCAGCCAGTTTGTACAGCCGCTTGTGGTGCAAAAACTGCAAGCCAAAATTCAGTCACTTTAGCTAGAGGATTACCATGTCTTTAATGATTACCGACGAATGCATCAATTGCGACGTCTGCGAGCCGGAATGCCCGAATGAGGCGATTTACCAGGGCGACAGTATTTATGAAATCGACCCTAACAAATGCACCGAATGCGTAGGCCATTACGATGCGCCGCAGTGCGTGGAAGTGTGTCCGGTGGATTGCATTCCGCTGGGTATTGAAGAAACACACGAACAGCTGATGAGCCGCTATCTGCAACTGACCGGGCAGGATACCCCTGCATAGGCAGCGTCAGCCCGCACATAAAAA
>DMQT01000129.1:0-2262 GCA_003455595.1 Betaproteobacteria bacterium | reverse complement strand
AAGCCCCGCAGCTGCGGGGCTTTTTTATGTCAAACAGGTTCACGCTGCGAGCGCTTTTTCCTGCATCAGCGCTGGGTTCAGTGCCGCAGCGACATGGGTGCGTAACTTTTCCAGCTCAGCCAGTTGCTGGATAACGGTGTTGTGCATCTGCTGCAGCTCGGCAATCCGGTCTTCCAGCGTGTCGGTGGCTTTATGGATGCGTTTAATGCTCTCCAGCCGACGGCGTAGCTGCATCTGGTGTTCGCGCACTTGTGTTTCCATCGGTGCCATCACTGCCTTGAGCCAGTTGTCGGCCTCGCGGTTGGCCACCTCGTAGATATTCACGACCCGACTGGCGAGGGTTTCAAAAAACTTGGCGGTGAGCGTGTATTGCTCGTTGGTAAGCATATTGAGCAAGGTGTTGAAGTGCTCGTTGTAGCTTTTTTCCAGCCGTTCCATTTCTTTTTTGTACTTGAAGGTGGAGTAGCTGGGAGGCGTACTTTCAGGCAGTCCGTGATCCGTGTTGAATTTTTTGTACATCGCGGTCATCATGGTTTTGATTTCTTCAATCTGTGCCGCAGAGTGGGTGATATTGGCATCGACATGGGTAAAAAATCCACTCATGGCGGTGCGCAAGCCTTTGGTGAAACGGCTGTTTTCCATCGCGATGCGGGTATCGCGCACTTCACTCTTGATTTTGTCCATGCCGAGGTGGTTGAACAGTGCATTGGACTGCTGCGAGAACACACTGCGCAGCGCCTGAAACTGTTGCAGACCTTTTTCAAAGTGGACTTTTTCTTCTTCCACTTTAGTCATCATGTGTTGCACCACTTCTTCGTTTTTACCGCGCAGGCCGGTCAATTCGCCCAATTGCTCGGTAACGTTGGTCAGGCGTGCGTTAAGCAGGCTGCTGGTGCTGTGCATCAAGTCACCGATTTCACTTTCGGTGTTGTCGCGCACAATTTCCTGTTTGGACGGGATGAGTTCGTCGCTCAGTGCGCGTTCCAGTTCGGTCAAGCGGCTGCGTGCCAACAGTGCAGCGTCGCCGGTGACTTTGGCCAGCAGACCTTTTTGCGCCGAGACCGGATAAATCTGACTCGCATCCAGCCCCAGCATGGTGGCACAACTGCTGACCTGGCCGCTGATTTCCTGCTCAATGGCGGCGGGGCTCTTGAGCTCGTCCCACATGCCGTCTATCTTGTTCAACACCACCAGGCGGCCCTTGTTCTGACCTTGCAGCGTGGCAATGTGTTCGCGCCAGACTTCGATATCGGATTTGGTTACGCCGGTATCGGCGGCCAGAATGAACACGATGGCGTGCGCGTTGGGCAGCAGGTTAAGCGTCAGTTCTGGCTCGGTGCCGATGGCATTCAAGCCTGGCGTGTCGAGTATCACCAGGCCTTTTTTAAGCAGGGGGTGCGGGAAATTGATCACCGCATGGCGCCAGCGTGGAATTTCAACGCTGCCGTCGGCTGACAGAGTGAGCTGTGCGTCGGCATCACCTTCACGATACAGGCCATAGCGCGTGGCTTCGTCTTTGTCGACCTGGCGTGTTTCACCGACCTTCAGTAGCGCCGTGGTCATGGCCTCGGCGGAATCGATGTTCAGCGGTATCGTTGTCCACTCGTCGGCGTAACGCTTGTACTCGGCGGTGGTGACGTTGTTGGCGCGGGTTTCGATCGGCAAGAGCTGGATCGAAGGCGGGCGGCTGGCGTCGTAGAGCAATTCGGTCGGGCACATGGTGGTACGCCCGGCGGTAGAGGGCAGCAGGCGCTGCTTGTAATCGGCGAAGAAAATGGCGTTGATGAGTTCGGACTTGCCCCGTGAAAATTCCGCCACGAAGGCGACGTTGAGCTTGTCTTCCGCCAGTCGGTCAAGCAAGTGTTGCAGCCGCAAATCAATCTGGCCGTCGTTCACTTCGTGCTCGTTGAGCCAGTCACGATAGCCCGCGATGCGGCTGGACAGGCGTTCGCGCCAAGCGCTGTAATGTTCGAATTGTTCGGCCAGACTGGTGTTGGACATGGTGAGCGCTCCTGAGTGGGCGGATGATTATTGGGGTTATGGCCAAAGTAACGGGTAAATCCACATTTACTTTAAGCTAATTTGCTTGTTGTTATCGGATCAAGCAAGTGCCATGCCGAATTAATTTTGGCACTTTGGGCAGTAAAATGTCGAGCGTTGTCCCTGACGACGCAAACGGATCAATTGACCGCATACCCGGCACGGCTCGCCGCTGCGGCCATACACTTTATACTGCTGCTGGAAATAGCCCGGTTCGCCCGC
>DMQT01000250.1 GCA_003455595.1 Betaproteobacteria bacterium | reverse complement strand
AGTTCAAAGCATAACAAATTGACCGCTGAAATGGCAGGGTAGTTATTTGAATCCGTTTTGGACGCGAAGGCTGTCGACGACCGAATCTGAAAATCATCGCAGAATACTGAATCTCACGTGCCTGAATTTCGACTCATTGATATGAGAACGCTTGCTGTCAGCAGCGGATATAAATTGATACAAGCCAGCGATTGAAAGTTGATACACCGAGTTGATGGGGAAGATCGGCGGATTTGAGGCGCCGGTGATTACAAACGAGGTGTATATGGAAATCGAAGTATTAAGGAAACACGGTTTGAGCCTGCGCCGCATTGCGACGGAGGTTGGTTGTGCGGTCAATACGGTGCGCAGTCATTTGGCATCAGGAGCGAAGCCGAAATACGAGCGGAAGAAACAGCGGTTAGCCAAAGTGGCGCTGTATGAAACCTACCTGCGGGAGCGACAGTCGGCAGCGCACCCTTTATGGATTCCGGCCACGGTGTTGCACCGGGAGATCGTAGGCCAAGGCTACCAAGGTGGCCTGAGCCAGCTGCGCTCCTTTCTGCGCGGTATCAGGCCCGCATTGCCAGTCGATCCGGTTGTGTGTTTCGAAACGGCACCAGGCGAGCAATTGCAAGTCGACTAGGTTGAATTTCGCAAAGGCCGCCACCCCCTCTACGCCTTCTGCGCCACACTCGGCTACAGTCGGGCAAGTTACGTCGAATTCGTCACCGACATGAAAGTTGGCGCCTTGATCGAGTGTCACCAGAACGCCTTTGTTGCCTTGGGCGGCGTGCCGCGGCGGATTCTCTACGACAACATGAAGACCGTCGTTCTCGAACGCGACGTCGATGGATCAGGTGAGCACCGTTACCACGCCGGCTTTCTCGATTATGCCAAGCACTGCGGATTCGTCATCAAACTCTGCTGTCCGTATCGTGCCCGCACCAAAGGCAAGGTTGAGCGCTTCAATGGCTACCTGCGCCGTTCGTTCTACGTGCCTCTGGTCGCCAAGCTCAAGCAGGCGGGGTTGCAACTCGATGTAGTGACAGCCAACGTCGAAGTCAGGTACTGGTTGAAGGACGTGGCCAATGAGCGTATTCATGGCACGACACAACGCCAGCCGAGTGCGCGATTACAAGAAGAACGAAGTCACCTACAAGCAGTTCCTGCGGCTTGGCGAGGTGACATCGTGGCCGCGCGGCCTCAAGCAGCGGAGGGAAGCCCTGGGAACGCAACGACGGTTCGTCCTTCGATGGTCGCTGAACGCATCGAAGCGCCGATACCGATACAGCACCCGCTGGCCGTCTATGAGCAGTTGCTGGCCCAGTGCCGTGTCGGTGCGGAGAGGGCATCATGAACCTTCAACACGAACGAATGCTGTCGCTGTGCGAAACACTGAACCTGCCGTTCATTGCACAAGACTACGCCATCGCCAGTCAGGCGGCTGCCGAGAAGGAAGTGGCCTACAGCGATTTCCTGGAACGACTGCTGAGAACGGAAGCGGCTGGCCGACAAATACGCAAGCAAAGCATGCTGACCCGGATGACTGGCTTCCCGGCGATCAAGACTCTGGATGATTTCGATTACCAGTTTGGATCGGGCGTTAAAAAGAGTCAGATCGATGAATTGGCAGGCATGGGTTTTATTGAGCGTCAGGAGAACGTCGTTCTCGTTGGCCCCTCTGGCGTGGGCAAGACGCATCTGGCGATCGCACTGGGTTATCGCGCGGCACAGGCCGACATCAAGATGCGATTTACAACCGCTGCCGATCTGCTGCTGATCTTGTCGGCCGCGCATGCACAAAACCAGCTGAAGGCGGTGATGCATCGGGCGATCAACGCCTATCGCTTGTTGATCATTGACGAAATTGGCTACCTGCCGATGAGCCGCGAACAGGCCAACCTGTTCTTCCAGGTGATTGCCGCCCGCTACGAGCGGGGCTCGCTGATCGTGACCAGCAATCTGCCCTTTGGGCAGTGAGATGCGACCTTTGCGCAGGATGCCACGCTGACCGCAGCCTTGCTGGATCGCCTCCTGCACCACGCACGCATCTTGCCGATTGACGGGGAAAGCTATCGGCTCAAGCACCAACGTCAGGCCGGTGTGTTTCAGGCCAGAAAAGCGGCCACCACCGATTGAGCACCGCGTGGCCCAGGCATCTTTCCGGTTGGGCCTACGGCCCACCTTCCAAGAGGCCTGGGCCACGCAAAATCAGAGTTTGGTGGTGTATCAGTTTTAAATCGCTGAGTGAATGAAATCTGTGTCAGTTTTAAATCGCCGTTGACACTCCACTTAATAGTAGTAATAGTAGTAATATTTGCCTTTACCAAGCAATCTCGGTAGATTGCTTATTTCAAGTTATTAAAAAAATTTTGAGGTGATCACTGTGGGCAGCATAGATTTTCGGGGGGTAACTCCCACTCATAGCCAAGTGTTTTCGACTCACCGTTATTATGCGGAAGATTATTTCCGGGCTGAGATCGAGAATGTATTTCGCCACTCCTGGCTGAACGTCGGGCGTCTTTCGGATGTCCCGGCACCCGGTGACTTTATGGTGCGGGATCTGCACGCGATTGGTGTATCCGCCCTCATAGTGCACGGTAAGGATGGCAAGGTACGGGCCTTCCACAACGTCTGCGGGCACCGCGGCAACAAGGTCGTGATGGCACACACGCGCAAGGGCTCAGCGCGGGCGTTCAACTGCGCCTTCCACGGCTGGGTGTACGACCACACCGGCCGGTTGGTGCACGTACCGGGCCAGCATTATTTTACCGATCTCGATCCCGCGCGCCACGGCCTGCGACCCATCCACTGTGACACCTGGGGAGGGTTCATCTACCTCAACCTGGCCGACAAGCCGGCACGCGGGCTGGACGAATATCTTGAGCCGCTCACCAGCCAGGGGCTCGGCGAGCACCTCGCCGAACCGCACTGGCACCGCGCCTATTCCTTCCGCGCCGAGATCAAGGCGAACTGGAAGTTCGTGTGCGATGCCCAGCTCGAGGGCTATCACGTCGAATCGCTGCACGCGCGTTCAATCGCCGGCGCACTGCCCTGCACTGCTGTCGTGCCGACCATTTTCGAGGGCAACGGCGCCGTCCTGAGTCGTCTGACCATCCATCACGATATGACCAAGACCACACCTACGCCGCTGCAGATGCTGGCCGCAGAACTGGGTCAAGGCGGAACCTATGTGCGCTCCCAGGTGGATGGCATGAAAACCGCACACCCTGAGGTTTACAACCTGGAGCAACGCCCCGACTGGGCCTTCGACAACTACGGCATCCTGCCTAACGTGGTGCTGTTCGTGCAGGGCAGTGGTTTCATGATCCAGCGTGCGTGGCCGGTGACGCCGCAAAGCTCGGTGTTCGAGATGGACGTCTACAGCTACGGCGCGCCGGCCAATTTCGGCGAGATGTTCAACCTGTGCCTCAACAATTACAACGTGCGCGACGTGCTGACCGAGGATCTCTCCACCCTGGAGCACACCCAGGCCAACATGGCCCATGGGTACCGTCCCGAGATCGTCTTCAGCATCCAGGAGGGCGTGTTGATCGAGTTTCATCGCCGGCTGGAAGAACTGACCGTGAACGGACCTCTACAGCGGGAGAGCAGGACGTGAGCGACACTGTCCCGGCCGAACTGAAACCGCTCGCGGCCTTTCTGGAGCAATGGGCGCTGCCGACGGAAAGCCAGCGCATCGCCCGCCGGCTGGCCAGCGACATGCAGCAACTGACCGCGTTCCACGACGCAGTGTTGCCGCATCTGCGGGGACTCATCGAGACGCTCAACCGCTATCCGCTGGACGCGCTTCCCGCCGCGCTTAAACCATACGGCTATCTCGCCCTGATGATGGCCGAGATCGACATGGCGGTGAGTCGCTTCCATTCTGCCGATATTCCCGGCGGCTTTCCGCTTCAGCGCCTGCACCTGGTGCACGAAGAAGACGGCAGCGCCTGGCACTGAGGAAAAAACATGACATTGCGATTGGCAAACAAGGTTGCGCTCATCACCGGCACCGGCGGCGGGCAGGGACGCGCAGCAGCGCTGCTCTTCGCCCGCGAGGGGGCCAGGATCGTCGGTTGCGACGTGCGCGCGGAAGATGATCAGGAGACGCTGCGGCTGGTGCACGCGCAGGGTGGGCAAATGGTCACCCGCCGGGTGGACCTGGGCGACGAGAATGAAGTGCGGGAATGGATCGCCTTTGCGGTCGAGTCCTTCGGCGACTTCGACATCCTCTACAACAACGCCTCGGCCTGCCACTACGGCAAGCTCGACGAGTTGAGCAGCGAGAGCTGGCACTTCATCATTCGCAACGAGCTGGATTTGATCTATTACGCGATCAAGCATGCGGTACCGGTACTGAAGCGCCGCGGAGGCGGCTCGATCATCACCACCTCGTCGATCGCGGCACTGACCGGGGCATCCTGGGGCTCGGTATACCAGTTCGCCCACGGCGCTGCCAAGGCAGGCGCCATCGCCATGAACCGCTCGCTGGCGGTGGAGTTGGGCAGTTCGGGAATCCGCGTGAACACCATCTCCCCCGGCCTGATCAGAACCCCGGTGCTCGACCGCATGGACCCCGCGATGGTGGACCAGATGCTTTCCGGAATCCTCCAGAGCCAACCGCTGAAGCGCTATGGCCAGCCCGAGGACATCGCCTATTGCGCGCTTTATCTCGCGTCCGACGAGTCCAGCTGGGTAACCGGGGAGAACTTCGTGGTGGATGGCGGCCTCATGGCCGGAACGCCGTCAGACTCGTCCAAGGACAGATTCAAACCATGAATCTGCAACTGCACCCTCCATCCCCCCGTGCACACTTCTACTGCGCTTACAACACCCAAGCGACTGCGTATACAGCCAATTGAGGTTTGCGTCTGAGTGATTGGGTTTGATATTGAATTTCAAATAAAAAAGCCTGGCGAATTCAAGTCCGGAGGGTAGCTATTTTCTGCCCGACCACGCCACCACTGTTGGCGCGTTGTGCGGCAGCAACGAGCACACGCTGTTTTTCGGCGTCGCTCATCTGGCTCCAGTTGGCAATTTCGTCCAGTGTGCGATGGCAACCGGCGCACAGATTGCCTTGCATGCGACACACATTGACGCAGGGTGAATTAATCGCCGTCATGCCAGCGCCGACATTTCAAACCACGTTCAAGGCTAAGTTTCGCCGCGCCATCATCGCCCGCGCCACACGCGATGAAGGCGCACGGCCCAGCTCATGAGAAATCCACGCGGCGGTATCCACCAGTGCGTCAAGATTCACGCCACACTCAATGCCGCAGCCTTGAAGCAGCCAGACCACATCTTCTGTGGCCACATTACCCAACGCACCCGATGCATAGGGGCAGCCACCCAAACCTGCAATAGAACTATCAAACACGGATACGCCCGTTTCCAGCGAGGCATACACATTGGCAATGGCCATGCCCCAAGTGTCATGAAAATGGCCTGCCAGTTTTTTTAATGGCACCCACCGTGCAACCGCTTCGAGCATCGCCTTGGTTTTTTCTGGCGTGCCCGTGCCGATAGTGTCGCCCAAACTCACTTCATAACAGCCCATCTCAAACAGCGCACGCGCCACCTCGGCTACCGCTAGCGGCGTGATCTCGCCCTCGTAAGGGCAGCCTAAAACGCAGGAAACATAACCGCGCACTTTGATATTTTCGGCCTTGGCAGCTTCTACCACCGCACGGCATCGCTCAAGCGACTCGCTCATCGAGCAATGCGTATTTTTCTGCGAAAAAGTTTCCGACGCGGCACTAAATACGCTGACTTCTTTTGCCCCTGCTGCCACGGCCGCGTCAAACCCCTGTTTATTCGGCGTGAGTACTGGATAAGCCACCGTCGGCAAGGGTTGAATGGCAGCAAAAACCGCTGCTGCATCCGCCATCTGTGGCACCCACTTGGATGAAACGAAGGCGGTAGCTTCAATCGTACGCAGACCGGCTGATGCCAAGCGATGAATCAATTCAACCTTGATCTCGGTTGAGATCAGCGGCTTTTCGTTTTGCAAGCCATCACGCGGGCCCACTTCAACGATTCGAACTTTACTGGGAAGTGTCATAAATAATCATTCAAGGGAATCAGACGGCGATGAAAAATCAACAGCCAAGGTTACCAAGTTTACTCGAACGATCGCTACGCTCTTCATCTATGGGAAAATATCCGGCTCAGCAAGAATAATTTTTCCTGTGCCCTTCCACATCTCATGACGACAGACACCGCCTCCGTGCAAACCCATTCCCCCAACCCACCGAGGGGATTTGCACCATTAATTGCTGCGCTGACGGCTATCGGGCCTTTTTCAATCACCATGTATTTACCGGCATTTCCGGATATCGGTACCAGCCTGGGTGCCAGCCCGATTGAAGTGCAGCAAACGCTTCCTGCTTACTTGCTCCCTTTTGCCTTCATGATGCTTTGGCATGGTAGCATCTCCGATACGTTAGGCCGTAAACGAGTCATTCTGGCGGGTATGTTTTTATACACGTTAGCGGCACTGATTTGCCTTTTCGCACCCAATATCCTGGTTTTGTCCATAGGACGCGTATTACAAGGCGTGGCAGCAGGTGCGGGCATGTCCGTTGGCCGAGCCACTGTAATGGATTTACTCAAAGGCGCCGCAGCCCAAAAACTGATGGCGCACATCTCGATGTTTTTTTCCTTGGCACCCGCATTGGCACCGATGCTGGGCAGCTTATTGGTCAACCAGTTTGGCTGGCGTTCGGTGTTCATTTTTTTGTCGACGCTGGGTACTGTCTTGTTTATTACGGTCTGGCGTATTCTTCCAGAAACCCTGCCAGTGGAGAAACGCCAGCCTTTTGCATTCAAACCCTTGGTGCATGCCTATAAAGATGCGCTACTCCTGCCTGAGTTCAGCTATTTATGCCTGGCCTTGGCGCTCCTGATCAATGGGCATATGATTTATGTTCTTTCCGCGCCCAACTTTTTACACGCGATCGCCGATACGACCTTCTCCAGTTTTTCATGGCTTTTTATAGCAGTCAGTATCGGCATGTTGAGCGGATCTTATGCAAGTTCTCGTACTGCCGGCAGACTCTCCCCCGACAAAACCGTTCGTCTGGGTTTTCTCGTCATGCTCTTGGGCTGCATTATCAATCTGTTAATCGGTTTTTTCTTGCCGTCAGGATTACCGCAGAATATTCTGGCCATCCCGGTGTATTCATTTGGAATGGCCATGGTCTGGCCTAGTTTGCAGATTCTTGCGTTAGAAAAAATTCCTGCCCGACGCGGTTTAGCCTCCAGCCTGCAAAGCGCGTATCAAGTGGGCATGAATGCATTTACCGCAGCCGTCATCGCCCCTTTTGTCTGGCATAGCGCAAAAACCATGGCATTAGCAGCATCTAGCTATTTACTCATGGCGACGCTTGCCATAACGGTTGGCCGATACTACCAACATGCACGCTCAGCCAGAAACGGGTAAAAATAATTCGTCACAGCAATACAAACTAAACGTCACCTGCATTTTCTTCAAACGCCATCAACAC
>DMQT01000108.1 GCA_003455595.1 Betaproteobacteria bacterium | reverse complement strand
TAGGAGCAGTTCATGGGCACTTACATTCTCGACAAGGCGTTTGCAGTCAACACCGACAAATTTACGCTGGAACAGAAACAGCCGTCGATCACCGGTGCCACCCGGCTCGAAACCCAGCCTACCGCGATCAGCATGAAAACCGGTCTGCAGGCGCCGCTGGCCGACCCGCTCTGGCTGCTGGCGCGGCAATGGCAGTTCAACGAATTTCAGGGCGAGGACGCGGGCACGCCGCTGAATCTGCGCTTTGCCGTGCACGGCACGCGGATTGACGCATTCCGCGCCGGCAGTGACGCCCAGCAGCCATGGCAAGCGCTCGATGGCGTGCCGCTGGAACCCCGCGTCGAAGCCGAGCCAGTGTGGACCACCCACCCGCGCCTGCGCGGCGAAGCCGGGCTGCATCTGCTGCGCATGAGCGCACCGGCGTTGCGCACCGCCCTGCTGCAAAATTATCCATTGATCCTGCCGACGCTGACCGACGCTGAGGCCGCCGCCGATCAGGCCGGGCTGCTGTGGTCGCAGCTGTTCGACCGGCGCACTGTCGATGCCAGCACCCTGCGCGCGGATTTGCAGCCGCTACGGGTCGACGGCGCGCTCACCGGTGTGCCCGCCGCATTGGCAGGCGTTGCCGATGCGGCCACGCAAGCGCTGTTGCAGACCTGGCTCGACTGGTACGACGCGCTGGTCTACGAGGGCGCAGCCGACAACCCGGCCTGGCAGCGCGAGCGCATGGAATACGCGTTTGCGCTGAAAAGCGGCAACGTCGCGCTGGACGCCGACGAATACACCGACGGCCACCTCGACTGGGACGATTTCATCGCCACCACCGCGCCCGGCGACGCGGCGCCGACGCATACTTTCAGCGTGGCGCAGCGCATCCCGACGCCGGTGCGCTACCCCGGCATGCCGGCCGAACGCTACTGGGAATTCGAGGATGGCAAGGTCAATTTTGCCGGCGCCGAGGCGGGCGCCACTGACCTGGCACGGATGTGCGTCACCGAGTTTGCGCTGAGCTTCGGCAACGACTGGTTCATGGCGCCGGTGCGCCTGCCGGTGGGCGCGCTGTACCGGCTAGAGAACAACGCGTTCGAAGTCGTCGACAGCTTCGGCATCCCCGCCACCGTCAAACCGATCCAGCCGCTCAACCAGACGCAGTGGGAAATGTACGCGCTGCGCGCCGATCCGGATCTGCAAGGCCGATTGCAGCACACACTGTTCCTGCCCGACAGCCTGGACGGGGTGCAGGAAGGCGCGGTGCTGGAACACACCCTGCTGGTGCGCGACGAAATGGCGAACCTGGCCTGGGCTATCGAAAAAACCGTGCAGGGCGTGTCGGGCGAGCCGCTGGATCGGGACATGGAAGCCAAAGCCCTGGCGTTCAGCCAGCAGATCAGCTTTCCGGCGCAAGCCGACGCGCAACTTGCCGCACCGCAACTGATTTACCGGCTGGCGACGCCGGTACCCGCCAACTGGACACCGCTGCTGCCGGTGCGCAAAGGACTGGATTTCGCCGCACCGCTCGACATCCAGCTGGCGCGCGCGGGCATGAAACGCTTTTACCCCGACCCGGCGACGCTGGCCGCAGACGACCCGGACTACGACAAATTTCTTGCCAATCTCGACGCCCAGACCGACTTCATCACGCCGCTGGCGATTGCCGAAGACGCGCATATCAAGGCCTATACCTTCTACCCGCGCGGCTGGCTGCTGCGGCGCGACCCGAACCAGCCGATGGACATCAACGACACGCTGCTGCTGGAAGAGGAAGAAGTGCCGCGCATCGGCGCCAGTCTGAAACGCAAATTTCAGTACGCGCGCAGCAGCGACGGCCGCAGCTGGCTGTGGATCGGCCGCAGCAAGCTGGTTGGACGCGGCGAGGCCGCCAGCGGACTGCGCTTTGACGTAACCGAGAAACGCAAACCGTAAATCTGCCCAAGGAGACCCCTATGGCCAAGTCACTTTCCATCCTGTGCGTACACGGCGTTGGCCACGGCGACGCCGATCCGAATCTGCAGGCATCATGGACGCAGGCCATCCGCGCCGGCCTGCAGGCGTGGAATCCCGAACTGGAGGTGGCATGCGAATTCCTCCAGTACGACGCGCTGTTCGACCAGGCGCCGCACAACCCGCTGACCTATGCCGCCGCATTTGCCAGCGTGCTGGCGAGCGGCGTGGTGCACGGTGTGGGCGATCTGTTCACGCGCGAGCGCGGACTATTCGAAATGCCGGAGCAGTTGCGCTGGACCGCAGGCATGGTGGCGCAGTGGGTGAGCGACGAGAAACTGCGTGCGGCGACGCGCGACGCGGTGCTGCAAAAAATGCAGGCAGGCGCTTACGATGCGGTGTTAGGGCACAGCCTCGGCTCGCTGATCTGTTACGACACCTTCCAGCGCAATCCGGCGCCGCTGAAGGGCAGGACCTTCGTTTCGCTCGGTGCGCAGATCGGCAATCCGTGCGTGCGCGACGCCTTTGCCGGTCGGCTGGAATGCCTGAACAGCGCCAAACAGTGGTTTCATCTCTACAACCCGGACGATCACGTGATGACCGCCGGGATCCGCCTGAATGCAGGCAATTTCGAGGAAATCGGCACCCAGTTCGACATCCCCAACGACCCGCTCAACCACGATGCCGCGCACTACCTCAGCCATCCCAACACGCGCAGCGCAGTATGGCGCGTGCTGTCGGGCACCAGAACCGAACGTGTCATGACGCGCGGTCTGGCGGCGTTCCAGAAAGCCAGCGCCAAGCCGACGCGACGCGCACTGCTGATCGGCATCAACGACTACCCGGATCCGGCCAACCGGCTGGAAGGCTGCGTCAACGACGTGTTCCTGATGAGTTCGGTGTTGCAGGAATGCGGCTTTGCCGCCGAAGACATCCGCGTGGTGCTGGACCAGCGTGCCACCGCCGACGGCATTCTCGAACGCCTGCACTGGTTGCTCGACGGGGTGCAGTCGGGCGACGAGCGCGTGCTGTTCTATTCCGGCCACGGCGCGCAGATACCGGCCTACGGTGTCAGCGACGAAGTCGATCACCTGAACGAATGCCTGGTGCCCTACGATTTCGACTGGACGCCGCAGCGCGCCATCACCGACAAACAGTTTCTCGGCCTCTATAGCCAGTTGCCCTATGACAGCTACTTCGCCGCCATCTTCGACTGCTGCCACTCCGGCGGCATGGCGCGCGAAGGCAGCCGCCGGGTGCGCGGCATCACCCCGCCCGACGACATCCGCCACCGCGCGCTGAAGTGGAACGCCGCGCTGCAGATGTGGGAAGAACGCCCGCTCACCACCCCCAACCGCTCGCTGGAACAGAACAAGGGCGCGGCCTATCTGGGCAGCAGCGGCGCCAGCTACCGGCTCGGCCGCGCCATCGGCCTGCGCAGGCTGGCACAGAAGGAATACGACAGCACACGCAAGGCCTTGGGTCACCACGGGCCCTACCTGCCGGTCATCATTGAAGCCTGTCAGGAAAACCAGCTGTCATACGAATACCGCCACGGCGTGCAGTCGTTCGGCGCGTTTACCTACAGCCTGGCCGAGACCCTGCGCGCCAGCCGCAGCGAACGCAGCAATCCCGACTTCGTCACCTTGATCAAAAGCGTAAGCGCGCGCCTGAAACGCCTCAAATACGAGCAGACGCCGTGTCTGTTGGGGCCAAAAACCATCCTGAAAATGCCGATACCGTGGAGCACCCAGCCCGCGCCCGCCAAGCGCGGCAAGCGCAAAACCAGTGCCGGATCCGGCACCAGCTGATGTCAACCGTCTAGTCACAGGAGGAAACGAACTATGAACATTGCCGAATACGTCGCCGTCAGCAGCCGCCCGTACAGCGCGTTGTTACAGGAAATCAGCCTGTTTGGCTGGTGGTTCACCTCGCGCCAGCTGGCGTTCAGCATGCAGGCGCAGACCCAGACCAACTGGTGCTGGGCGGCCAACGCCACCAGTGTGTCGCATTTTTACTGGTGGTTCTGGAATAGCTGGACCCAGTGCCGCGTCGCCAACGCCGAACTGGCGCACAGCGACTGCTGCAACAGCAGCGTGCCAACGGCGTGCAACGTACCGTGGTACCTCGACCGCGCGCTGACCCGCACCAACAACTTCGTCAGCATGAGCGCCACGCAGGCCGGGTTCGCCCAGGTGCGCGCCGAAATCGACGCCGGACGGCCGGTCGGCGCGCGCATCGGCTGGAGCGGCGGTGGCGGACACTTCGTGATGATCTATGGTTACAGTCTGGTTATCGGTCTTGAATACTTCGATATCGACGACCCGATTTACGGCAAGAGCCATCTCACAGTCGCAGATTTTTCCAGCAACTACCAGGGCAGCGGCAGCTGGACCCACACCTACCTTACCAAGAATTTTTTCAAAATGCCGATCAAATACCTGATTCCCGACGAAGCCATCCTGCAACGCATCCGCGACGCGCGTCCGCTGTTGAGTCTGAAGCAGGACCGGGCAGCTGCCAGCGAGCAACACATCCTCGACCAGCAGGCGCACGCGACACTCGGCATGGCACAACGCGTCTACAGCATCGGCCTGGATTCGCTGCTGGCGGAACAGGGGCCGCCGCTGCAAGCGGTGGGGCTGCGCGTGTACGAAATGCGCGGTGACAAGGCGCAGGCGTTTTTCGACGTGAGCGAAGACGTGCAACCGCGCGTACTGCAAATGTCCGCCTCGGCATTCCATCTGGAGCCATTCACGCGCGGCCTGGCGGTCGCCCTCAAGGCGGCGGAACAGCACGGCGAAGACAGCGAACTGCGCCTGTTGCGCGTGCCTGCACTCAATTTCGAGGCGCTGTGGATCAATTCTGCGGACGACACCGAGGATCTGCTGGTGCCGCTGCACGCGGTCGGCAAATTGACTGCATACCAGCCGGTGCCGCTGGATCAGGCGTTCGACGCGCTGCGCGAGGCGGCACGCCCGCTGGCACAGATGGATGACAGCATGGGGGCTTGAACGCTGCAATAAAAACAGGGGGAACCCGGGCATGGAACTGAGCAAAGGCATCGCACTGTTTGTTGGCTGGCTGTCCGGTGCACTGGCCGGCATCGGCGCGATTCTGTATGCCTGCGGCTACCTGCTGAGCACCGCGCAACTGCACCTGCTCGGGCTGTCCGGGCTGGTGAATTACGGCCAGGAGC
>DMQT01000226.1:15712-19860 GCA_003455595.1 Betaproteobacteria bacterium | reverse complement strand
TTACTGCTTGATATCACGACCGAGGGTCTACGCATCCAGATTGTCGATGCGAAAAATCGCCCCATGTTCGCTTTATCCAAAGCAACGCTTGAACCGTATACCAAGGAAATCCTGCATGATATCGGGCATACCCTGAACGATGTCCCCAATAAAGTCAGCCTCTCTGGCCATACCGATGCAAGCCCGTATTCAGGCGGCGGGGCGGGATATAGCAACTGGGAACTGTCTGCCGACCGGGCCAATGCCTCACGACGCGAGCTGATTGCGGGTGGCATGGATGAGGGGAAAATATTGCGCGTGGTGGGGCTTGCTTCAGCGGTACCTATCGACAAAAACAATCCTCTCAATCCCATCAACCGACGTATCAGCATCATCGTCATGAACAAGAAAACCGAGGATTCCATTACCAAAGAAGGGGGTGGAACGGTTGAGGTTTCCAGTGCGGCGCAGGTGCCCGGGGTACTTCCTAAACCGAAAACCGGCGGATAAGCCAAGCCGGCAAAAGGCAAACCCAAGGGGAGGCGTCTTGAATTTTTCTTTCTTGTTTCCGTGCGGTCCTGTTTGTCGCTTTCTTTACACGACTAAAATCTGGCACATTTCGTCAAACTGTTGTTCAGTTTCGTCAAACACCTGCAAAAAAGCCTCCTGACCTAAGCCCAGGCTGTTCCATGCCGTTGTGGAAACCGGCGGAACCAGTTCCTTCTCGTCCAGCGCGAGATCCAGCGCGTGAACGATTGCGTCAGCGACATGTAAGAGAGAGATCAAAGCGCTGTGCTCCGATAGCTCAAGCGCATGGTGGCCGCCGATTGCAAGCTGAATTTCCTGCGAAAATTTCCAATACTCTGCAAGTGCCTGACCGACCATGGCGTGATCGATACCCAGTACTGCCTGTTCTGCTTGAAACGATGCGCAATCATGCGCTGCCCGGTATGCGAGCGTCGCGGTGTACTGCTGTGAAAAATACATCGCCAGTACCAGCCTTCCCGTATCGTGTAACACCCCTAAGGTAAATGCGAGTTCCTGGTCGAGATGGAGTTGACGCGCGAGCGCTTTGGCGCAAACCGCCACGGCAATGGAATGGCGCCAGTTTTTTTCGATTTCAGCGTTATTGTGCTGGGTGATAAACCCGTTGGCGACTGCCGCTGCGGTAATCAGCGTACGCATAGTCTTCAAACCAAGAACCGCAAACGCATCGCGAATGCGGATCACTTGGTGTGACATGCCGTAAAACGAGGAATTGGCCAGGCGCAGTGTCGTTGCCACCAGCGCCTGATCATGGGACAGTTTTTCAGCCAGTGTATCGATATCGATATTTTCCTGCCCCATGCTGCTCAACAAATCGGTCACAATTTCAGGCAGGGGTGGCAGGCCACGAATCGCTTTAACGACTTCGTTCATGGTCAGCTTATGCATCGTTTTCACCCAAACGGTATTGCATGATGTGTCGCAGTAATAAACCATTTGCACCCGCATTGTCGGCTGCTCTGAATAATCTGGTAAGGCGTTGACGCTGGCATTCTTGCGCGGCTTCCGTATCCGCTGCGGAGTATGCATCAGTTAAAACGTGCAGGGATTCGACCTTGCGCCGACGCAGGCAAATCAACGCTGCTTCGGTCAGTGTCGTACCTTGTGGTAACAGCATGGTACCTTCGGCATCATGTAAATTGTCCATCAGGATCATGCCTGCAACGGCGCTATCCAAACCAATGTGTTCGTGTAAGGCGTTCAAGCGTTTTCCTCCTGTTTTACCAGGGTCAACAGGTTGCCGCGGGATAGCGAGTGCTCCCCCATTCGCTGGCAAGTGACGCGGTAATCCTGACAGTTGATCTGGACTGGCAGCGTATGGTCTACCCCCATGTTGTCGATCGCATCGTAAAACGCTGGCAGCAGTGCGCGGGCATCCTGGCCAATGGTGAGTCCTTCAGCTGCAAACAGTGTCTCGGCTGTCATATTCAGGAAGACAATCACGCCATCGTCGTCCATACCGATCATGGGTAGCGGAATGTGTTCCAGCATTTCGCGCATGATATCGAGCTGGGTGTTAGCCCGCATAGCCTGGTGTTGTTGCTGGTCAAGCGCCCTTTCCAGCTTCAGGTTGGCGCTTGCAAGTGTTTGATCCAATGCTTTTGTCTTGAGGTTGAGACGCTGGATTTCCGCCTTGTATTCCCTGTGAAATTCCAGACTATGGCGCTGGTTTGCGTCCGCCAGCGCTTTATGTCGAAAAGCATCGTCAAGCTGGCTACGCAAATGCTGGTCATCCCATGGTTGAATGAGCGTTTTATGGATCAGGTCTTTGCGGTCATTATCGTCAGCGACGTGTTGCCTTTCGACCGCACTAGACAAGACAATGCGGACCACGTCGGGATGCATTTTCATGGCCCGGCGCAGCAGTTCGATTCCGGTCATGCCGGGCAGCGTCAGGCCGGTCACCATGACGTCGACCCCGTGCTGTGCGAGTACCTCCAACGCTTCCTCTGCGCTGAATGCAGTCATGATTTGATAATTGTCCGGATGCAGCAAGTGTTGCAGTGCGGTCAAGGATGTCCAGATCAGCTTCCACCAGCAGCAGGGTACGCAATGATCTGTGCGGGACTAAATATATTTTCTGGAAGATGCTTCTTTTCAACCAATAGCGTGGTTATTTCCATGGGCGGAAGCGGTTTGCTGAAGTAGTACCCCTGCATTTCGTCACATTCATGGCGGCGCAGGAACTGGCACTGCGCCTCAGTTTCGACCCCTTCAGCAACGACCCGGATGCCCAGGCTGTGAGCCATCGAGATGATCGCTCTCGATATCGCTGCGTCATCGGCATCGGTCGTGATATCCCTGACGAAGGAGCGATCAATCTTGACCCGGTCAAATGGGAAGCGCTTCAAATAGCTTAATGAGGAATAACCCGTACCAAAGTCATCCAGCGCCAGATCTACGCCCAGCCGCTTGAGTTGCAGTAGGGTGGCTTCGCTTGATGCTGTGTCTTGCATCAACACCGTTTCGGTGATTTCCAGAGATAGCATGCCGGGCTCAATGCGGTGCTCAGCAAGTACATGCTCAATACGGTCTGCCAGTCTGGGGTCACGGAATTGTCTGGGAGAAACGTTAACTGCAACCTGAAATCCGGTCAGGCCATTGTCAATCCAGGTGCGCATATCCTGGCAGGCTTTGCGTAATACCCATTCGCCAATACTGGCGATTAGAGCAGACTCTTCGGCAACTGGTATAAACCGCACCGGCGATACCATACCGAACTTGGGATGTTGCCATCGCACCAGCGTTTCCAGTCCGACTAACTGGCCTGTGCTCAGACTAACCAGCGGCTGGTAATGCAGGAACAGCTCGTCGTTCGCAATGGCTGAGCGCAAGGCTTCGTCCAGCGTAACGCGTTCGAGCATGCGTTCGTTCATTTCGCCGGAAAAGAATTGGTAGTGGTTGCGTCCCTGGTCTTTCGCCTGGTACAGAGCCATGTCTGCGTATTTGAACAGCGTCGCCGTATCCTGACCGTCTTGCGGGTAAAGTGCGATGCCGATGCTGCAGGTAACGTGGAAGCTATGACCCTGAATGAAAAACGGATCGGAGATGGTCCGGAATATCTTTTCGCAAATCGCCGCCACGTGGTGCGACTGGTCAATTTCCCTCAACACCAGTACGAACTCATCGCCGCCATGCCTGGATACGGTATCGCCTTCCCTTACGCAGGCACGCAACCGTTCCGCCACGTCGAGGAGCATCCGGTCTCCTGCGGCATGACCCAGACTGTCATTGATCAACTTGAAGTGGTCGAGGTCGAGGAACAGCAGTGCTACACCATCATTACTGCGGTCGGTTTGCACCATTGCCTGTTGCAAGCGATCCTTGAGCAGGTTGCGGTTGGGAAGTCCGGTGAGCGCGTCATGGGTTGACTGGTGAGCCAGCCGTTCCTCATCGCGTTTGTGCTCGGTGATGTCGGTCTGTACGCCAATGAAATAGGTAATCCTGCCAGTTGCATCGGGTACCGGGGAGATGAGCAGTTTGCACCAGATTTCAGCGCCGTCCTGATGGCATTTGCGCAGTACCAGATTGGCTTCATTCTCGTTGGCAAGTGCGCTGTAAACTGCGTCAATCTGCTGTTGGTCGTGGTGTTTTCTGAGCAAAAAAGAAAAATCGTGCCCCAG
>DMQT01000226.1:5337-15546 GCA_003455595.1 Betaproteobacteria bacterium | reverse complement strand
AAATAGGTGTCGTCGCTGAAATGCGGGGGATTTATGTACTTATTCTGTCGATGAGCCACAGCGTTTCTCGCCAATAATCGCAGCTGTGTGATCCGTCCGTGCGTCATGTTGAACGCAAGACGGCACATCAAGAGGAATTGGCGATGGCTGAAGACAGCGATCTCGAAAAAACCGAATCAGCTTCACCCCAGCGACTTGAGAAAGCGCGGGAGGATGGCGATGTCCCGCGTTCGCGTGAGCTTGCCACGTTCACCATGCTGCTGGCAGCGGGTGGCGGCATCTGGTTTTCGGGCGAGAAGCTGATCCGTCAACTGGAAAGCATGCTGGTTTCCGGCCTTGGCTTCGAGCGTGCCATTGCATTTGATCCTGCCGCACTTTTTGCCCGTCTGGGTGGCAGTCTGGGCGACCTGTTGATGGTGTTTGCGCCGATCGCACTGCTGCTGATCGTTGTCGCTTTGGCGACCCCTGCCGTGATTGGTGGCTGGTTGTTCAGTACCAAGGCCTTGCTGCCGAATTTTGGACGGATGAATCCAGTCAAGGGGCTGGGCAATCTAGTCTCCTCCAACGCGGCTGTGGAACTGGGCAAGGCAATAGCCAAAACCATTCTGGTGGGGGTGGTGGCCTGGCTGGTGATCTGGCAGCAAAAAGACGCAGTGCTGGCACTCAGTGTGGAATCCCTGCATGAGGGCACCGCTCATCTTGCCAGCCTGCTATGGATCAGTTTCATTACGATTGCTGGTGCCCTGGGCGTCATCGTCATGATTGATGCGCCTTATCAGGTATGGCACCACGCCAACAAGCTGAAGATGACACGTCAGGAAGTTCGTCAGGAGGCCAAAGAGTCGGATGGCGATCCCCAAATCAAGGCCAAGATTCGCGCGCAGCAGCGCGAGATGGCACGCCGGCGCATGATGTCGGAAGTGCCGACGGCCGACGTGGTGGTGACCAACCCGACGCACTACGCAGTGGCGCTCAAATATTCTGATGGCGCGATGCGCGCGCCCAAAGTGGTCGCCAAAGGCGCCGGCGAGGTTGCCGCGAAGATACGGGAATTGGCGGGTGCGAACAACGTGCCGCTGCTGGAGGCCGCACCACTGGCGCGCGCGCTTTACCAGCACGCAGAACTGGGCGATGAGATTCCGGAGGCGCTGTATACCGCAGTGGCGGAAGTCCTCGCTTACGTATTCCAGTTGCGCGCTTATCGCCAGCATGGCGGAGCACGTCCAGAGGCACCCGGCGAGATCGACGTGCCGCCGCAGCTTGATCCGCTGAACCCTGCGGCACAGGCCACGCATCATAATGGAGATGTGCAATGAATGGCCTGAAATTGCCTGCGTGGCTGACTGTGCCCGGTAGTGCAGCGCTGGTCGCGCCGATACTCATCATCATCATGCTGGCGATGATGATGTTGCCGCTGCCGGCCTTTGTGCTCGACATCTTTTTCAGTTTCAACATTGCGCTTTCCATCATCGTGCTGCTGACCAGTCTGTATACGGTAAAGCCACTGGATTTCATGGTGTTCCCGACGGTTCTGCTGGTCAGTACCATGCTGCGGCTCTCGCTCAACGTTGCCTCGACCCGGGTGGTGCTCACCGAAGGGCACACCGGGCCGGACGCAGCAGGCAAGGTGATCGAGGCTTTTGGCCACTTCCTGATCGGTGGCAATTACACGGTCGGTATCGTGGTCTTCATCATTCTGACCATCATCAACTTCATGGTCGTCACCAAGGGCGCGGGACGCATTGCGGAAGTCGGCGCGCGCTTCACCCTGGATGCCATGCCCGGCAAGCAGATGGCGATTGACGCCGATCTGAACGCCGGTCTGATCGGTGAGCAGGAAGCGCGCCTGCGCCGTACCGAAGTTGCCCAGGAAGCCGAGTTTTACGGCGCGATGGACGGCGCCAGCAAGTATGTGCGCGGCGATGCGGTAGCCGGCATCATGGTGACCGTCATCAACATTGTCGGCGGCTTGATCGTGGGCATGGTTCAGCATGATCTGGATTTCTCTACCGCCATCAAGAACTACACCTTGCTGGCGATTGGCGATGGCCTGGTTGCGCAGATTCCCTCGCTGCTGATCTCCACTGCGGCAGGTATCGTGGTTTCTCGCGTTGCCAGCGATCAGGATATCGGCGGACAGTTGCTAGACCAGCTTTTTGCAAAGCCGCAGGTGCTCTATATTTCCGCAGGGATCATCGGCGGCATGGGTCTGATTCCCGGCATGCCACACTTCGCTTTTCTCCTGCTGGCCGCAGTGCTGGGAGGCGGTGCTTACCTGCTCACACAGCGCGCACTCAAGCCGGCCATTGAACCGGAATCGGCTGTGGTGGCTGCCCCCGCCGAGCTGGAAGAAGCGACCTGGCAAGATATTGTCCCGGTAGACACACTGGGGCTGGAAGTGGGCTATCGCCTGATTCCGCTGGTGGATAAAGGGCAGAGCGGTGAACTGCTGCGCCGTATCAAGGGTATCCGCAAAAAATTCGCCCAGGAAGTCGGCTTTCTGTCTCCGCCGGTGCACATCCGTGACAACCTGGAACTCAGGCCGTCGGCGTATCGCATCAGTCTGAAAGGCGTCGAGGTGGGCAGTGGTGAAGCCCATGCGGGTCAGTATCTGGCCATTAATCCCGGCATGGTCACCGGCACGCTACCGGGTGCAGTGACCAGCGACCCGGCGTTTGGATTGCCGGCAACCTGGATAGACGCGGGTTTGCGTGAACAAGCGCAGACCATGGGCTATACCGTGGTGGACGCCGGCACCGTGGTGGCGACCCACCTCAATCACCTGATCACATTGCACGCTGCAGAATTGCTGGGACGCCAGGAGGTGCAGCAGTTGCTCGACCACCTGGGCACGGAATCACCCAAGCTGGCAGAAGAACTGGTGCCGAAACTGATCCCGCTTTCCACGCTGCAAAAGGTATTGCAAAACCTGTTGATTGAAGGCGTGCATATCCGCGACATGCGCACCATTATCGAGACCCTGGCGGAACATGCAGCACGTATCCAGGATCCGAACGAGCTCACCGCACTGGTGCGCATCGCCCTCGGTCGCGCGATTGTCCAGCAGCTGTTCCCATCGGCCAACGAACTTTCGGTGATGACTCTGGACAGTCGTCTGGAGCGTTTGCTGATGCAGGCTTTGCAGGCGAGCGGACCGGAGGGGGCGGGGATTGAGCCTGGTCTGGCCGATATGCTGGCCAGTCAGGCCGAACTGGCGACCCGCCAACAGGAGCAACTGGGTTTCACGCCCGTGCTGCTGGTGCCGGCGCCATTGCGTGCGCTGCTCGCCCGATTTCTGCGCCGCGCACTGCCGCAACTCAAGGTTTTGTCACACGCCGAATTACCCGATTCAAAAGCCATTAGAGTTACCAGCCTGGTAGGAGGTCAAGCATGAACGTCAAAAAATTTTCTGCGAGCAATTCCCGTGACGCTTTGCGCAAGGTTCGCGAAGCACTTGGGCCGGAGGCGGTGATTTTGTCCAACCGCAGTGTCGATGGTGGCGTCGAAATCATGGCGCTGGCAAACGAGGATATCGCTGCGCTGGTGGCGCCATCGGTTGAGCGGGAGGCCATACCGCAACCGCTGCTCACACCATTTCCCCCAAAACGTGCGGTAGATGGCAACCAGGCTGCCAGCCTCGCGGGCGCGCTCGAAACCGCGCGTGCTGCATCGGTTGCGAAACAGGCCGCCACCAGCGAAATCGGCGATGTGATGAGCGAGATACGCTCGATGCGCGGCATGCTGGAGACCCAGCTTGCCGAGCTGTCCTGGGCATCCTCCCAAAGTCGGCAGCCGCATCGGGCGGTTGTGCTGCGCGAGTTGCTGGCGGCAGGATTCAGCGCCAGCCTGGCGCGTCATCTGGCAGAAAATTTACCGGCTGCGGCTACGGCCGAACAGGGCATGGACTGGATCAAATCTGTCCTGGTGCGAAATCTTCAGGCGGTCAGCAATGAAAACGAAATCCTGGAAAAGGGCGGTGTGTTTGCGCTGGTCGGCCCTACCGGTGTGGGTAAAACCACCACCACTGCAAAGCTTGCCGCGCGCTGCGTGATGCGTCACGGCACCGGCAAGCTCGCGCTGATTACCACCGACGGTTATCGTATTGGCGGCCACGAGCAATTGCGTATTTACGGCAAGATACTGGGTGTCATGGTGCATTCGGTGAAGGATGAAGCCGACCTGCGCATCGCGCTGGATGAACTGAAGAACAAGCACACGATCCTGATCGATACCGTGGGCATGAACCAGCGCGACCACATGGTGGCCGAGCAGGTCGCCATGTTGGCGGGCGCGGGTACCGAGGTGAAACGGCTGCTCTGCCTTAATGCCACGTCCACCGGCGAGACACTCAGTGAAGTGGTACGCGCCTACCAGGGCGCCGGCCTGGCGGGCTGCATCATCACCAAGCTGGATGAAGCAGCAACCATCGGCAACGTGCTTGACGTGGTCATTCGTCAGAAACTGAGTCTCTATTACACCGCCAATGGACAGCGTGTACCGGAAGATTTGCACGTCATTAACCGCGACTACCTGATTGACCGTGCGTTCAAGCTAAAACGCGAAACCTCGCCGTTCCAGTTTCAGGATGACGAATTGCCGCTGGTGATCGCCAATACGGTGCATGCGATGAAGGACAAATCACTGCGCGAGGTGAATCTTGGCTAATTTCGATTTCGATCAGGCAGAAGGCCTGCGGCGCATGCTGGCCGGACCCCGGCCGCGCATTGTGACGTTTCTGTCAGTGCTGCGGGATGAGGAAAAAAACGCGATGCTCGCCAATCTTGGCGCATCGCTGGTACAGGCTGGCAGCGACGTGCTGCTGGTCGATGCGCGTTCGGGATCGAGTGGTGTCGCCTCGCGCTTCGGTGCGACACGCCGCGCGACGCTGCTCGATGTGGCGCGTCAGGAACGCGCGCTGGATGAGGTGATCCAGCCGGTAGCGCAAGGGTTGGGTCTGGTCACGCTGGCGCGTGGGCAGCAGCGCTCGATCAGTCGGGACGCGGCGGAGGCGCAGCGTCTTGGCAACGCCTTTGACTTGCTCGCCAGGCAGACCGGTGTCGTCCTGGTGGACGGTGAGCTTGACGCGAATGACGCGTTCCCGGTTGCGGCCATGGCTGATGGTGAGATCGTGGTTCAGGTCTCGCCCGGCGCGGCGTCGATCAAATCCGCCTACTGCTTGATCAAGCGGCTCAACGCCTGCCTGGGGCGGCGTTCATTCGGGGTGCTGGTGACCGGGGCTTCCGAACAGGAGGCGTACCTGGTTTACGAGAATATTGCGCGGACGGCAAGCCGTTACCTCGCCATCCAGTTGAACTCCATGGGCTCTGTGCCGGCGGATGAGCACCTCAATCGCGCGGCCCGGCTTGGACGTTCCGTGATCGACGCCTACCCACTGGCAGGGGCTTCTGTCGCGTTCAGGCGTCTCGCCGGACAATTCAGTCTGTCCTGATTATGTATACGATTAACGGAAAATCAGACAAAAACTATCTCTTGACCCAGCATGCAACGCTGGTCAAGCGGCTCGCCTATCATTTGAAAGCCAGGCTGCCGCCCAGCGTGGAGGTGGATGATCTGGTACAAGCGGGGATGATCGGCTTGCTGGATGCGATCAATCGCTATGAAGAATCCCACGGCGCACAGTTCGAAACTTTTGCCGTGCAGCGTATCCGGGGCGCGATGCTCGATGAGCTGCGCAGTACCGACTGGCTGCCGCGCAGTATCCGTCAGAACATGCGAAAAATTGAGGTGGCGATGACGGCTTTGCAGCAACGTTTGGGCCATGAGCCCTCGGAATCCGAGCTGGCCGCGGAACTCAAACTTTCATTGCCTGATTATCAGGCATTACTGAATAGCGGCGCGGGACACCAATTGCTGTATTACGAAGATTTTCATGATGCCGAGGACAACGAGCATTTTCTGGACCATCACACCAAGAATGAATCGGGCGACCCCCTGAAAATATTGCTGGAAAGCGGTTTTAGTGGCGCTGTCATGGAGGCGATTGATGCGCTACCCGAACGCGAAAAAATTCTGATGGGACTTTATTATGAAGAGGACATGAACCTCAAGGAAATCGGTGCGGTCATGGGGGTTTCGGAATCGCGCGTATGCCAGTTGCACAGTCAGGCCGTTGCCCGGTTGCGTTCTACACTAAGGGGAAGTGCGTGGACTGGGGAAGCCTAGCAGGTGTTGTACTTGTCCTGGCGGGTGTGCTGGTTGCGCATTTGCTGGACGGCGGCCATATCGGCTCGCTGGTGCAGCCGGCGGCGTTTGTTATCGTTGTGATAGGGACCGTTGGTGCCATCCTCCTGCACAATCGTTTACCCGTGTTTATGCGCGGTGTGCGCATGGCGCGCTGGGTATTTGCGCCACCACCCGATAACCGTCAGCGCATGGTTAACGAGATCAGCACCTGGAGTCACACTGCACGTCGCGAAGGCTTGCTGAGTCTTGAGCCCTTCATGCAAGCGACGCGAGACCCATTCGTCGCCAAGGGTCTACGGCTGATTATTGACGGAACCGATGTCGACAAGCTCAGGGAGATTCTTGATCTTGAAATCAGCGCTTACGAGTTGGAGCAACGCCAGGCTGCAAGGATATGGGAAGCTGCCGGGGGTTATTCACCGACTATCGGTATTCTGGGTGCGGTGCTGGGACTGATACACGTGATGGAGAATCTGTCCGACCCAACCAAGCTCGGCAGTGGTATCGCGGTGGCTTTCGTCGCCACCATTTACGGTGTCGGTCTGGCCAATCTGGTATTTCTGCCTATCGGCAACCGGCTCAAGACAACCGTCATGCATGAAGTCAGCAAGCGCGAAATGCTCGCCGATGCATTCATGGGGATTGCCACAGGCGACAACCCACGCGTCATCGAAGAGCGTGTGGCTGCCTATCTCAGATAGGACGGAAGTGACGTGATGCGCAAAGACGTTTTTATACGTATCGCTATTCCAGAAGTACTCGACTAGCTGACTGTTCAACGCCATGGCCCGCAAAAAATACGAAGAAGAGCACGACAATCACGAGCGCTGGCTAGTCTCCTATGCGGACTTTATTACACTGCTGTTTGCATTTTTCGTCGTGATGTATGCGATTTCGTCGGTGAACGAAGGTAAATATCGCGTGCTTTCGGATGCCCTCGGCAGCGCGTTTGGTCAGGCGCGAGCACCGCAGACGAAATCCGGGCAAGCACAGTCGATATTGCCGCTGTCGGGGAAATTGCTGGTACCCAGGCCGCGTATCAGTGAGGCGGTAAGGCGCGAACGGGAGCAGATGACCGGGATCGCACGCGACATACTCAAGGTGCTCGCGCCGCTGGTCAGTGAGGGCAAGGTTCGCGTTACCCAGACTGCGCGCGGCGTGAGTGTGGAGATCAATGCCAGCCTGCTGTTTGCACCCGGCGAAGCAACACTTACAGAGGAATCAAGCCAGGCGTTGAAGGCCGTAGCCGTGGTGCTGAAGAACGACCAACACGCCATACGGGTAGAGGGCTATACCGACAACCTGCCGATCAGCAATGCGTTTTTTCCTTCCAACTGGGAACTGTCGGCCATGCGTGCCAGTAGCGTGGTCAGGCTATTCGGTGAGAGCGGCATGAACGAGAATCGCCTGACAGCGGTTGGGCATGGATCGAATCAGCCCGTCGATTCCAACGCTACTGCAGCAGGCCGCTCGCGCAACCGCCGCGTGACGGTGACCATCCTGTCGGCACTCCCCGAGGTGGTCACGGAAGTGCCAGTCAAACTGCCGCCCAAAAACTAGCCTGACTTCATGATCGGGCTGGTGGTTCAAACCATTACTCAAGAATGTGCCGAGTAAACCGATATGTTAGAAATAGCCAGCGTCGCAAACCAATCTTGATCTCATACAGGTACGAAAAAATGTTGCGTGCAGCCAGCTGGATCTGCGGGATTGTTTTATTACTGGCAGGTTTTCCGCTGTGGGCCGGTAACAGTACAAAAATCTATTCTTTCGGTATTCCTCCCCAGCAGTCAGCGACCATCATTGCTGAACGCTGGACGCCTGTGATGCAGTATTTGAGCCAAAAAACAGGCTTCAATATTCGGTTGAAAACCGAAAAAGATATCGCTACCTACACCCACAAGCTGGAACTTGGCGGTTACGATTTTGGTTTGGCCAGTCCGCTGACCTACATTATTGCCCAGAAAGCAGGCGGAGTTGAGGCGATTGCCAAGGAACAGAATGGAAAAACTGTAGGTTTGATTTTCGTCAGGCAGAACAGCCCGATTCAAAGCGTTGAACAACTCAATAACCAAACGGTGGCTTTCCCCGGGCCGACTGCTTTTGCCGCTAATGTTTTGCCTCTGAGCTATTTGAACAGCAAAAAAGTGGCTGTCAATGTTCAGTACGTGGTGTCGCTCGACTCCGCGTACCTGTCAGTGGCAAAAGGGTTATTTCAGGCGGGCGGGGGAGAAATACGTACATTCAACGGACTCGCGCCAGACATAAGGAATGAATTGCGTGTGATTTGGGAGTCGAACGCTTTTCCACCCTTTGCATTCTTTGCGCATCCNNGTTCAAACTGCACTGGTCGGGATGGGTGACACGATTCAGGGTCAGGCTTTATTGAAAACGGTCAATTTCACAAAATTAGAAAAGGCAGATGATCACGACTACGACGCAATGCGTAAATTGAACATCAAGTCACCAGCAAGCAAATAATGTCATTCCGGCTGAAAATAATACTGGGAGCGGCCACTATTCAAGCCGTATTGCTGGCGCTGTTGATTTGGGGTGGCCTGAGTATTTTGCAAATGTCCAGCCAAGAGGCGCTGTCGACTCGCACCCGCGCCACAGTCCGGCTGTTTGCTTCCACCACGCAGGCGGCGGTACTGTCGAGCGATCTCGCGTCGCTGGAAAGTGCGGTGAGCGCAGCCGTGTCTAATCCTGACATTGTGTATGCGCGGGTGCTGTCGAATCAGGGCATCCTGGCGCAAGGGGGTGACAAGCAAGTGCAGGCGCGCAAATTTGTCGCTGATACCAGTTTGACTTCCGCTGCTAAAGACGGCGTATTCGATACCTATGCCGATATCACGGTATCAGGCGAGAAATACGGGCGGGTCGAAATGGGATTTTCGACCACGGGGATTCAGCAATTGATTGCCGATACGCGCATTAAATCGGTCGGTATGGGATTGCTCAATCTTATGCTGGTGGGCTTATTTTCCTGGGGGTTGGGGCATTACCTGACACGGGGCTTGAATGCTTTGCAGCTGGGCACCCGGAAAATTGCCAAAGGCGAAGTGGGTTTTCAGATTGGCGTACACGGCAAGGATGAATTCGCTCAGACAGCACTCGCGTTCAATGAGATGTCCGTCAGGTTAAAACAGCTGGATGAAGAGCGTGCTAAAAAAGAAGTCGAGATTTATCGACTGACGCACGTTCTCGAGCAGCGCGTGATTGAACGTACCGCGCAATTACAGGCTGCGAACAGCCAACTGGAACATCAAGCACTGCATGACACCCTGACCAAGCTGCCAAATCGGGCTTTGTTTCATGACCGGCTGCGCAGCACACTAGCAAGCGCGCATCGCTCACAGGCATTATTCGCGCTGGTAGGAGTGGATCTGGACCTATTTAAAGAGGTGAACGATACCTTGGGGCACAACGCAGGCGATTTGGTGCTCCAGCATGTCGCCAACGCTTGCAGCAAAACCCTGCGCGAATCCGATACGGTGGCGCGGATGGGTGGCGATGAATTCACCCTGTTAATGCCGCAGGTGACCGATTTGGAGCAAGTGCTGCATATTGCGCAACGCGTACTGGAAGCGATCAAAGAGCCGCTGCAAATTGGCGAACATCTAGTCGAGGTCAGCGCCAGTCTGGGGGTCGCAATATACCCGCAGCATGGTGAGGATGAAGAAGCGCTTCTGGCGCACAGCGACGCCGCAATGTATGCAGCGAAGCGGCAAAAAATGGGCGTAGTGGTGTATCAGCCGGCAATGGGCGAAGGGATATCCGAGGCGGTAATGCTGAAAGCCGAATTGCGTCGGGCGATCCAGGACGGCGAGATGGTGCTGCATTTTCAACCCAAGATTGATATGCATAGCAAAATGGTCAATGGCGTTGAAGCGCTGGTGCGTTGGCAACACCCGCGTTTGGGTTTGCTCTACCCGGATAGTTTCATCGGCTTGGCTGAATTGTCCGGATTGATTAAACCGTTGACATACGAGGTGTTGCGACTGG
>DMQT01000226.1:4888-5298 GCA_003455595.1 Betaproteobacteria bacterium | reverse complement strand
TTTCCCGGTATGCGGTGCCAAGCTGCCTGCTTGAGTTTGAAGTGACCGAGACCGCCATCATGACCGAGCCGATTATTGCCATTGAGAATATCCGCAGGCTCGCGCATATCGGTGTGCAGATGTCGATCGACGATTTTGGTACTGGCTACTCATCGATGGCTTATTTGCAGAAACTGCTGGTGGCGAAGATCAAGATCGACAAGTCCTTTGTCATTGAAATGGGTACGAGCAAGAACGATGAAGTGATCGTGCGTGCCACGATCGATCTTGCGCATAATCTGGGTCTAAAAGCCGTGGCTGAAGGCGTGGAAAGTCAAGCGGCGTGGGATACGTTGCGAGGATTGGGCTGTGATTCTGCCCAAGGCTATTTCATGAGCAAAGCCTTGCCGGCCGAGAAGCTGATGGAATGG